>NZ_QMIN01000071.1:46093-82956 GCF_003287795.1 Actinomyces sp. Z5 | reverse complement strand
AGAAGGGTGCCCCGTCAGGCGAGCAGCCGAGTCCTCCCGCCCGGACCGCCGCATCCGAGAGGGTGAGGCCGGGAATCGTCCCTCGGGGTGCGCTGGCTGCACACCGGCGGCATGAGATGCCGGGACTCGCCGGGATTCGCCGGGACTCGCCGGGACCTGCTGTGGCCTGTCCAGGCTCGCGGCGATCAATTGCGCCTGCCCTTCCCATCGTGCCTGCCAGAATGCTCCTGCCGGACGTCCACAATGACTGCCGCCAGGCTCTTACCTGTACACCACCAACCCGCGATCCCGAGGGGTCCCCGATTCCCGGGTCGGCTGTGCTCCCGTGGGACGGCTGTCATGTCGTTTTACGACCTTGGGGTGCGGTTTACGACCACCCCAAGGTCGGAAACCAGCGCCGACCAGCACTGACCGGTGCTTGGCGCTTGAGCTTGAGGGTGCGGCCGCATGGAACAACGATGCGGCAGGCCTCCCTCGGGCGCGGGAGGGCAGCTTGAGGATGGGCGGTGCTTGTGCTCGTGGTGCGAGGCCTCGCTCGGGCGCGGGAGGGCAGCGCCGCTGACCGCTCACATCCTCACGTCCAAAGACAAGCCATCCTCGGGCGCAGGAAGGTAGCGCTAGAGCGCGGGAGAGGCCGTCCTCGGACCGGCCAGAACACACCACCAGCCACACCCCCACACACGAAGAGCCCCTTAACGCACGAACCGTCAACCGGGGAAGCCGGGCCCGGCCTGCGGGCGTGCCGGTAGATCGGAGGGGAGGATGACCCCATGAGCGAGCCCTCCAGCCGCAACTCGCCCGCACCGAGTTCCGCCGACGTGCCCCAGTGGATCAACGATCTGGTGCCGATCGCCGCCCGGGCCCGCACCCTGCTGCGTGCGACCGCGCCCGCGCTGCCGGTAGCCGTGACCGCGGTGCTGCTACTGCCGCAGCTGGCGCCGTTCCCGACACCCTGGGTGGCGACGGCGTGTATGGCGCTGGGCGGATTCCTCGCGTTGCGCCACGGCGGACCTGCCGTGCCGGCGGCCGGCGTATCGACCATTGGCGGTAGTGCCTCCGGGCAACGGGCAGCACCCGGGGCTTCGGCCGCGGTCGGCGCCGGGCAACAGGCCGCAGCCGGGACTTCGGCCGCGACCGCCGTCGGGGAGCTGCGCCCCGGTGGGCGCACGGGCGCGCTGCTGGTGGTGCTCGACCTGCTGCTGTCGGTCACAGGCCTGGCCGCGTGGGCCGGACTGGCGTTGGCCGGAACCGAGCAGAAGCTGCTGGTAGCGGCTACCGCTGCCGCCGTGGGCCTGGCGGTGGGCGTCGGCCTGCTCGCAGTCATGGAGCTGGTCGGACGGCGCAGCACTGCCGTGGTCGCGGCGCTCGCGGCCGTTGCGCTGGTTGCTGCCGCCGCAGCCGCCTATGGCCTTACCCTGATCGCGCCCTCCTGGTGGATGGTGCTGGCTTTGGCGGTCGGTGTGGATGCGGTCGGCGCGATCGCCCTGCGCGCGGGCGTCCGCAACGACCGCCGCTACCCGCAACCGGCCGACGCCGCGTAAAGATCCGCGGTCGCCCCGCACCGCCGCGCTTCCGTCAGTTGCCCGTTCGACGCGCTTAGCCCGGCGGCGCACCGGGGCGCTCGCCAAAACCCACAGGGAGTGTTCGTGCACCCCTGCGCTCGCCGCATTCACAGGCCCTCTGCACGGCCGTGCCCCGCCGCCTTAGCTTCGAGGCATGTCTTCCTTTCTCCTCAGCCTCGCCGCTGACAAGACCACCACCGGTACCGCCATGGTCCCGGCCTCGGTGCCGGCCGGCTGGACCGGCGCCGCCGCAACCGCCTGCCAGACCAGCCTCGACGACGTCGTCGCGCTGATCGCCGGTCTGGACACGCTCATGACCGACGCCCAAGACGCCATGACCGCATACGAGAACGCCAAGAGTCAAGAGGGAGAGAACTAATGAGCACCACCACCTCGCCCGCTCCGTCTACTCCGTCCGCCCAGGACCTGGACGCCCTCGATGCGCTGGACCTGCGCACCCCACTGGTCAGCACCGCCACTCCGAGCGGTGTCCCCGCCGGTTCCACCCCGTTCGGGCAGCCCGCAACCGGCCAGGCGAGCACCCCTGCCGGTGCGGGCCCCTACACCCCGGACGCGACGCTTCCCTACAGCCTCACCTGGCCCGGCATGGCGAGCGGCACCAGCGTCGTCGTCAGCGGGGGCGCCTACGGGGTCAACACCGACGACCTCACCGGCCTGGCCGCCACCCTCAACAGCGCCGCCGACTGGCTGGAGGACGCCCGCGACCTGGCACTGACCTGCTTGACGGAGCTGCGCTGCGGCGGCCTCGGATTCACCATGTACACCCAGCCCCTGTTCGGCTCGAGTCAGCGCGACTTCGGATTCGGCACGTCCAGTCAGTCCTCGACCGCCTCCGACCAGAGCAGTTCCGGTTTCGCGTCCAAGAGCGACGCCCTGACTTCGGGCGGCGGGCAGTGCCTCGTCTGGGCGCTCGGCCCCTCTGCCACCGAGCGCACCAATGCCATCGCCGCCCTGGAGGCACTCACCAGCGGGGTCGGTTCCCTCGACGACGCCGCCTCCAGCTTGCGCACACTCGCCACCGACGTCACTGCCTGCGGCACCGCCTACACCGATGCCGACACGGAGATCGACGGCAAGTGGCTCCTCCTGCTACAGGGGGTGCGCCTGGGATCGAATATCCCCGGCGTGACAAGCACCTCCCCGGGAGCCCAGGTGGCCGTTGCAATCCTGGCCCTGCTCAGCGCCGACGGCGTCACCCTGCCCGACGGCGTCGACGACGCCCTCCAGGGACTCGAAACCGTGCTGAACGACCCCCTGCTAGCGGGCTGGGCCACCACCGACCTGTTGATCCTCGTCGGTCTTACGGTGTGGGCGCAGCAGGCGAACACCGGACACGAGGCCGCGGTCATAGAGACCTACATCGGGCAGGTCGCCGAGGAGCTGGACCCCGCCATCACCGCCGCGCTGCCCGCGCAGGTGCAGGTCGGCAGCCGCACGGTGGACACCTCCTCCTTGACGCCCATGCAGCGCGTGGCCTACTACCTGGCGTTGCGCTCGGAGCAGGCGGGGACGCAACGCTATGGGGAGCCCACGGGCGTGACCGTGACCCCGCACGGCGGGCAGTCCGTCACGGTCCCGACCGGCGTGCAGGACCCCTTCGGACTCGGGACCGCCGTGCCCGCGGTTGCGGCCGGCATGCCGCAGGCGTGCACGACCGCGCCACAGCCCGGCACGGCGGCCGAGGTCATCCGCTACTCCGCCGACATGAAGGGCAGCGACGAGGACACCTCCTCCGGCATCGTCTCCATCCTGCGCACCGACCACGCCGACGGCACCACCTCCTGGCTCGTCGTCGTCCCCGGCACCACCGACTGGGGCAGTGGCAACACCAACCCGCAGGACCTGCTGACCAACCTCCAGGCCGTCTCCGGCCGCCCCACGGACATGGAGAGCGCCGTCGTCACCGCCATGCGCGAGGCCGGGATCGCCCCGGGGGACAAGGTCGGACTCTACGGCCACTCCCAGGGCGCCATCACCGCCTCCAACGTGGCCGCGGACCCGGCCGTCAACGCCCAGTTCAACATCACCAACCTGCTCACCGCCGGCGGCCCCACCGCGGGCGCGAACCTGCCGGACAACGTCAACGCCCTCCACATCGAGAACACGGGCGACGCCGTGCCCGCGCTCGACGGCACCGCCACCCCGCGCACGCCCACCCGCACCGTGGTTACCGTGGACACCCACGCCGCCGGCGTGAACGGCTACCCGCATGGGGCGCCGATCTACGCCGACGCCGTCGACGGCATCAGTGGCGACCCCCAGATCGACCAGTGGACCGAAGAACTCGCCGGCCTGACCGGGTCGGGTGAGTCCGGTGCCGACACCACCGAGATCATCTTCGACATCACCCGCGACAGCCCCGAAACGGCTTGGGAGAAGGCCGCGAGCACCGTCGGCAAGAAGGGGTGAGCCCCGTGCGGGCGGGGTGCACTACCGCCGCCCGACCCCGCCCCTGCCGCCCGTGAGCCTCTGGGCGGGCGGTGCGCACCCAGTCAGCGCTGTTTCGGTCCCAGGAGGCCGACGATGATCGCCGACGCAATCGACACGATCAGCGAGCCCACAATCGCGGTGCCGAAGGAGGCCACGTGCAGGCCCAGCGTCATCCCCGTTCCGGGGCTCACCCCGGCGAGCACGTCCGTGATCCAGCTGGTGAGCACGAGCATCGCCCCGTTGACCACCAGGGCGAACAGCCCAAAGGTCACCACGTACAGAGGGAAGGCCACCACCTTGGCCACCGGCTTGATCAGCGAGTTCACCAGCGCCAGTATCAGGCCCACCACCAGCAGGTTGAACAGGGTGAGCGCCAGGCTGGGCGTGCCCGGAACGACCATGCCGTCCAACAGCGCCACCGCCAACCACAGGCCGGCGGCGTTCCCGAGTGTGCGAACAATCAGGTCCATGCCCCAATCCTCGCAGACGCCGCGGGTGGCGGGAAGCCGAAGCAGAACCGGATACGCGTCACTTGGTGCGCCACCACGTGCCACGCTCGCGTGCCAGGATGAGGACATGACCGACGTGCACATCCGCCCCGCCGTCCAAACTCTGCCCGCGTATGTTCCCGGCGCCCGCTCCACCGGGGAGGACGTCGCCAAGCTGTCCAGTAACGAGCTGCCCTACCCGCCGCAGGAGAGCGTGTTGGCGGCGCTGACCGCCGCCGCCGGCGGCGTCAACCGCTACCCGGAGATGACCGGGGATGCGCTCGTGGAGGCCATCGCCCAGCGCCACGCGGTCGCGCCGGAGCAGGTTGTGGTCGGCAACGGTTCCGTCGCCCTGATCCAGCACGTACTGGACACCGTCTGCGACGAGGGCGACGACGTCGTCCTGCCGTGGCGCTCCTTCGAGGCCTACCCGATCTGCATCGCCGTGGCCGGCGCGCGCGCCGTCAAGGTGCCGCTGACCGCCGACGGCCGCCACGACGTGGCCGCCATGATCGCCGCCGTCACGCCCCGCACCCGCGCCCTGCTCGCCTGCACCCCCAACAACCCCAGTGGGCCGGCCCTGACTGCGGACGAGCTCACCGCACTGGTGGAGGGTGTTCCCGAGCGGGTGCTGGTGATTGTGGACGAGGCCTACCTCGACTTCGTCACCGACCCCGCGGTCGGCGACGCGCTCACCCTGCTGGCCGATCACCCGAACCTGCTGGTCAGCCGCACCTTCTCCAAGGCGCACGCCCTGGCGGGCATGCGCGTGGGCTACCTGGTGGGCGAGCCCGGCATCGTCTCCGCCATCCGCTCCGTGGCGACACCGTTCGGCGTCAACCTGCCGGCACAGGCCGCCGCGATCGCCGCACTGGAGCCCGCGGTGCTGGCCGAGACCGCCCGCCGCGCCGCCGTCGTCGCCACCGAGCGCGATCGGGTACTGGCCGCGCTGCGAGCACAGGGCTGGCAGGTGCCCGACGCGCAGGGGAACTTCTTCTGGTTGGCCGTCGGGGAGCACACCGACGCGCTCGCCGCGCACTTCCGGGCGGCCGGAATCCTGGCTCGGCCCTTCTCCGGCGAGGGCGTGCGCGTATCCATCGGCACACCGGCCGAGAATGACCGCGTGCTGGCCGCCACCGCAGCCTGGCCGGCCCGCTGACGGGCGGGCGATCGAACATCGCCGAACGGACACCGGGGCCGGCCCGCAAGGGCGTCCCCGCACCCCGCTGTGGCGTCCTCCGGGTCGGCGGGGTTCAGTGAATGGCGAGGGTGAGTACGAACAGCAGGCAGAAGACGATCTCGGCGACGCCCATGGTCCGCGGCCGCAACGGAGCGCGGCGAGCACGCACCAGATGCCACTGCCACAGTGGAACGGCCAGGGAGCGCACCGCCAGCACCACCCACAAGGCGGCGTGCGCGACGGGCAGCCAGCCGCCGCGGGCCAGCGACACCGTGGCCACGGCGACCAGCACGTGCCAGGCGACCGCGCCCGCGAGCAGCGGCCGGTTGAAGCGCTCGCGGATCATCGACTTGATGTACGGCACCGTCCCGCAGAAGTAGGCCGCCGTCAATGCGGTCACCGGCCACATCCAGGCCCAGCCGGTCAGCTCCCCATTGGGTGAGACACCGGGCAGGCTCGTGGCATCCGCCCCCAGCCCCAGGAAACCGCCGCGGCCGCCGACGCCGAGTGAGTAGGTGATGGCCGCCATCAGGGCGGCGGCCGCCGTCGTCGCCAACCCCGAAAGCAGGGAGCGCTCCCGACCGCGCCAGGACTCCCACAGGGTGATTGCGCACAGGGGCGCCAACAGCACCACCCACTGCAGCAGGTAAGGGGCGACCGCCAGCGTCACCACGCCGAGCAGCGCCGTCCACGTGGTGTAGACCGCCAGCGGGGGCAGTGCCAGCGCCCGCCGGCGCGGGGAGCGTGCGCGCGCCCACTGCGACCAGGCCCAGTAGGTCAGGTATGCGCCCAGCCAGGCGGGGATGAACAACAGGTTCACCCAGCTGAAGCCACCCACGACCCAGCCCATGATCGGCGGCAGCAGCAGCATGTAGTGCGCGCCGTGCTGGTTCGGCAGCCAGGCTCGACGTCCGGGCTGTCCACCCGGACGTGCCGCGGACGGGCCGGGCGTGGTGGAACTCGTCGCTGACGCACCGGACCACGGGGAGGCCGACCTGGCGCCGCCGGCGCGCACAGAGGACGGGCGCACGGGTTCGCCGGTGGCCAGTAGGCGGTCATCCTCGGGGCCGGGGCGCGACTGCTGGTATGGGATACGGCCGCGGGGGCCCCGGGCGAAGTCCTCTGACGACGTGGACGCGGTGGTTGCGTCGGCGTCGGTCTCCGGCTGCCCGGAGACGTACTCGATGTGGCGGTCGGAGGGGTCCGAGGGGCGCTGCTGTGTCACGCAGGTCAGCCTAATTGGCGTGGAAGTGTCAGGGAATGCACCACTTTCAGACGTTGTGCGTCCTCGGTGTCGCTGCGAACCGCGCGATGCTGCGCCTGGATTTCCGACTCGTGGGTGGGGCAGCACGAATGTGGTGCATTTAGTGACACCGATGCCGGTATCTGCGGATGGGGTGGGTGGAGGAAAGGCCCGTGCGGACGGCCCACAGCTCCGAAGACGCGCCGGGAGGTGCAAGTTTTCCACAGGACGTAGTTGCTCATTGGGTGCTTTGCGTGATGTTTGACAGTATTTGGTTGTGGATCATGTAGACAGAGAAGGTCGTCTCCTGGTTGACCTCGGTCGCTGCGGCGGCGCGGCGAGGCGTGCAAGTCTGTGCCGTGACCGCTCCGACTGGCGTGCCCTCTCAGCGTTAGTGGAGGGAGGCAAGGTCAGTTCCTATCCCCAGGGGGTCGTCGCACTGCCGCAGGCCGACCGGGCGAAGGTCGTGGCGAGGCGCATCGGCGGGCTACTGACTTGCGGGCACGCTCTTGCCCACTACGGGATTCCCCTCCGCGAGGAGCCGACTGTGATTCACGTCGCGGTTCGGCGCGGGCGCAGTCATATCCCGTCCGGAGTGGGGCGGGTCGTCATCCACCGGGTTGAGGGGCTGGTGCCGCGTGGCCCTCTGGAACCGCCGATCGCCGATCCCGAATCCGTTGTGCTGACGGTTATGCGGTGTGCCGACGAGCTCGATGCGTTGATAGCGCTGGACGCTGCGCTGAGGGTTGGCCTGGTTCACGAGACCATGCTTTTAGCGAGGTTGGCAGGCCCGCGCAATGGTCGCCTGCGGTCCCTGCTGGGACGGGCCGATCCTCGGGCTCGATCACTCCTGGAGACGATTGCTCGGTACGATCTGCAGGAGGCCGGGCAGGAGCCGGAAGTCGCCGCCGATCTCGGCTTCGAGGTTGACCTGCTCATGGGACGCCTGGTCATCGAGACGGACGGATACGCCTATCACGGCGACCGGGAGTCTTGGGAGAATGACCATAGGCGTGACCAGTCTCTGCTGCGGCGGGGTTATGTGCCACTCAGGCTGACCAGCGCCCAGGTGCTCTCGCGGCAGACCGTGCAACTCGTCGAGCCGGTGGCCCGCCGCCTGGGCTGCTGGCGTGAGAGCTGACCAAACGAGGAGCGCAGGGAAGCGGTGACACAGAGGGCCCGGCGACGGGGCTACCCCATCGCCGGACCCCGGCTGTGTTGTGGCGCGGTGCTGTGCCTACCGTGCGGCGATCAGGCGCCGAGGGCGGCGGAGACGACCTGCTTGGCCTCCTCCTGGACCTGGGCCAGGTGCTCGGCACCCTTGAAGGACTCGGCGTAGATCTTGTACACGTCCTCCGTGCCCGAGGGGCGCGCGGCGAACCAGGCGTCCTCGGTGGTGACCTTGAGCCCGCCGATGGGGGCGTTGTTGCCGGGGGCGCGCACCAGGCGGTCGGTGATCGGCTCCCCGGCCAGCTCGGTGGCGGTGACGTCCTCCGGCGACAGGGCCGCCAGCTTGGCCTTCTCCTCCTTGGTGGCGGCGGCGTCGATGCGGGCGTAGGCGGAGGCGCCGAAGCGCTCCACCTGCTCCTCGTGCAGCTGGGAGGGGGTCTTGCCGGTGACGGCGATGATCTCGCTGGCCAGCAGGGCCAGAATGATGCCGTCCTTGTCCGTGCTCCACACGGTGCCGTCCTTGCGCAGGAAGGAGGCGCCGGCGCTCTCCTCGCCGCCGAAGCCGACGGAGCCGTCCAGCAGGCCGGGCACGAAGTGCTTGAAGCCGACCGGCACCTCCACCAGCTTGCGGCCCATGGCGGCCACCACCCGGTCGATCAGGCTGGAGGACACCAGCGTCTTGCCGACGGCGGCGTCTGCGGGCCAGCCGGGCCGGTGGGTGAACAGGTACTCGATCGCGACGGCCAGGTAGTGGTTGGGGTTCATCAGCCCGTCGGGGGTGACGATGCCGTGGCGGTCGGAGTCGGCGTCGTTACCGGTGGCGACGTCGTAGGGGGTGTTGCCCTCGGCGTCGGGGGTCATGGCATTGCGCAGTGAGGCCATGGCGTTGGGGGAGGAGCAGTCCATGCGGATCTTGCCGTCCCAGTCCAGCGTCATGAACGACCAGGTCGGGTCGACCTTCGGGTTGACCACGGTCAGGTCCAGGCCGTAGCGCTCGCCGATGGCGCCCCAGTAGTCCACGGAGGCGCCGCCGAGCGGGTCGGCGCCGATGCGCACGCCGGCCTCGCGGATGGCGTCCATGTCGATGACGTTCTCGAGGTCGGCCACGTAGGTCTCGAGGTAGTCGTGCTTGACGACGTAGTTGCCGTCGAGCGCGTCGGCGATGGGCACGCGCGGCACGTCTCGCCAGCCGCCGGCGAGCAGCTCGTTGGCGCGCGCCGCGATCCAGCTGGTGGCGTCGGAGTCGGCGGGGCCGCCGTGCGGGGGGTTGTACTTGAAGCCGCCGTCGCGGGGCGGGTTGTGCGAGGGGGTGACGACGATGCCGTCGGCCAGGCCCGGGCCGGTGGTGCGCACGCCGGACTCGGTGCCGGCACCGTTGGCCAGGAGGATCGAGTGGGAGACGGCGGGGGTGGGCGTGTAGGAGCCGCGGGCGTCGACGGCGGTGGTGACGCCGGCGCCGGAGAGCACCTCGATGGCGGTGCGCCAGGCGGGCTCGGACAGGGCGTGCGTGTCGCGACCGATGTAGAGCACGCCGTCGGTGCCCTGGGAGCGACGGTATTCGACGATGGCCGCCGTGATGGCCACAATGTGGGCCTCGTTGAAGGCGGTGTCCAGGGAGGAGCCGCGGTGCCCGGAGGTGCCGAAGACGACCTGCTGGGTCGGGACGGCGGGGTCGGGGACGAGTTCGTAGTAGGCGTTGACGACCTCATCGACATCAATGAGGTCCTCTGGTTGGGCGGGAAGTCCTGCGCGTTCGTGCATGGGTGCAGTGTGTCACGGACCACGGAGTGTGTCCTGGGAATCCCGGAGATCGGACGTATTGGTTTTGGCGATGCGACGCCGCGTCCCCATGTGACGCCATGTGACGCACGACGGCCCTGCGTGCTTAGGATGCCGCCATGTCGACCGCTGCACAGACCGCCATTGCCACCACTAGCGCCCCGGCCGCCGTCGGCCCGTACTCCCAGGCCGTGTCCACCGGCGCGGGCAGCGGCGCCACCGTCTACGTCTCCGGGCAGGTGCCGCTCGACCCGGCCACCGGAGAACCGGTCGACGGCGGTATCCAGGCCCAGGCCGAGCGGGTGCTGACCAACATCGGCGCGATCCTCGAGGCCGCCGGACTGGGGTACGAGCACGTTGTTCAGACCACGGTGCTGCTGGCCGACATTGCCGACTTCGCCGCCGTCAATGAGGTCTACGCGCGCTTCTTCACCGGCGCGGTGCTGCCCGCCCGGGCGGCCTTCCAGGTGGCGGCGCTGCCGCTCGGCGCGGGCGTGGAGATCGAGGCCGTCGCGGTGCGCCCCTGAGGGGTGCCGCCGACGCCGCGGCGCCTGCTACTGACAACTACTGATAAGAAACAAACAGTAGTTGTCGGAAGTTGGCAGTCCTGGTCAGTGGGCGCCGGACCTCAGGCCCAGTCCTCGATGTCGGTGGTCACGTCCCGACCGGAGGCGGCGGCCTCGTCGATGGCGCAGGAGAGCAGGTGGTCCTGACAGGCCTGCGCCAGCGGGTAGGGGGCCGGGCCCTCGCCGCGCGCCCACCGGCCGGTGTCCTGAAGGATGGTGGCGACGGCGAGGTCGTCCTCGCTCATGCGCGTTCCCACCCACCGGTTGCGGTAGACGACCCGCCCATCCAGGCTGGCGTGGACCAGGTCGTTGCCCTCGAGGTTCAGGTCGCGCCCAGTGCGCCGGTACTCGATCCGGCTGGTCACCGCCCCGGCGTCGGGCACCCAACGGGTGACGGCGTCGTCGACGATCTCCCCCAGCGTGCCGCGCACCAGCACGCGCCGCGACAGCAGCGGGTTGTGCCACTGGTTCGAGGTGAACTCGTAGACGCCGGTGCGGCCGCCGTCGAAGGCGAGGGTGGCCAGCACCGTCTCGCCCGGTTCGACGGCGGGCACCGCATTCCAGCCGTCACGGCCGAGCGGCTGGAGGAGCGGGGCCGGGAAGCTGCGGGCGGTGACGGTGACGGGGCCGCCCAGTGGGGCGTCGTCGTCGGCCAGGAAGTGCCGCAGCAGCGAGACGGCGTGGTAGCCGTGCGTGGAGGAGACCTGCGCCCAGGTGGGGGTGCCGATGGTGCCGGCGCGGATGGCCGCGAGGCGGGCGGCGTGGCCGGGCATGCGCGGGTACTGCTCGGCGACCTGGACCAGGCCGGAGGCGCCGACGTCGCGCCACAGGGCGCGCAGCGAGTCGGGGTCTGGCGCGGGCGGAGTCTCCGACAGCACCGGGATGCCACGGTCCACCAGCTCACGAACCAGGTCCGGCATGGCGGCCCAGCCCACCGACGGCACGACCAGCTCGGGGGAGCGGGCTCGCAGGTCGTCGAGGGAGTCGGTGGTGGCGACGCCGAACTCCTCGGCGAGCGCCTGGCGCGACTCGGCGCGGCGGGCCAGGGCACCTACGCACTCCAGGCGCTCGGGGGCCATGGCGGCCAGGCGCAGGAAGAAGCGGGCCCGCCAGCCGGCGCCGATGACGCCGAAGCGAACCGGCCCGTCCGGCGGCGGGGCCGGGCTCTGGTCGGGCATGGGGGCGCTGTAGGGGCGGGTCGGTTCGGGCGCGGCGGGGTGGCGCGGAAAGCGCGGCGGCTGCGCGGGCGGCGTGGGGGCGTGATCGGTGGTGTGGGCGTCGCTGCTCACGGCGGTCTCCTCGGGCTGCAGACTTCATCGTCGAGACGGCAACGACGCTATACCCCGGGCGAGGCGGGGGCAACGGGGGTTATCCCTTGACGGTGCCTTCCGGGATCCGAACCGGACGCGGGTCAGCGCACTTGCCAGCGGAAGAAGCACTCGGCGAATTCCGCTCCTTCGGGCGCGCCTGCGGCGTCGCGTACGGCCGCTTCGCGCAGGAGGCGCTCCATCCGGTCCAGATCGGGGAACTGACTCACATGGCTGCGTACGGCCGCGATCTTGCGGTCCAGATCGCCCTGGGTCACCGGTGATACATGATTGATCTCCCTGTGCCCCTGGAACCAGACTTCGCTCGGGTCGTGGGGCTCCAGCCCCTGTGCGAGGAGATCGCGGTAGTCGAAGGGGTTGCCGGCGGCCGGATAGGCGGCCTCGACGACGGCGTGTCCCACCGCCCGATGATCGGGGTGGTTCGCAGCGGTGGAGGCGAAGTTGTACTCCGGTGAGGTGGTGAGGATCAGATCAGGGGCGTGGCGTCGGATTGCGGCGACGATTTCGCGCACCAGTCCCGTGGCCTCGCGAACATGGCCGTCCGCGATTCCGCTCAGGAAGGAGACGTCACTGATGCCGAGATGAGCCGCGGCGGCCCTCTGCTCCGCCCGGCGCCGCTCCGCCATGCGCTCCTGGCCCTCGGCCGTGAAGCCGCCGGCATCACCGGCGGTGACGACTAGCAGGGCGACGTCGGCGCCCTCCCGGACCAGACGGGCGAGAGTGGCGCCGGCCCCGACGTCGGCGTCGTCGGGGTGGGCGTAGATTCCCAGTACGCGCTCATACTCCACGATGGTCTCCTTCCGTGTGGCGCGGTTGTCCTCGCGCCTGTACACGCGCTCTCCTTCACTTTCCTTCGGGGAGTGTGGGATGGTCGGTCGACGTGTTTGAGGTTCAGTCCTCGATGACCTTGTTCCCGGCCTCTTGGGCCGCTTCGACTCCCTCGGCAACGTCCCGACGGCCGAGGAACACCTCGGAGAGGATCTTCACTGAGGCGTCCATGGCCCCCTGAATGTTCGAGCCGAACGGTCCCGGCAGGGCGGTGTCGGTATCGATATCCGTCATGGCGGAGACGTCTACTCCCTGCTCATTCCAGTAGTTCGTCCACGACTCCTGGGCGTCGGTATTGCCCGGGAGTCCGACGCCGGTCTCCCCAAGGCATTTCGAGCCGTCGGCGCCGGCGATCCAGGCCAGGAGCTGCTTCTGAGCGGTCGGATTGGCCGAATTGGCGGAGCCGGCCGCAACAATGGCGTTGATGACGCCTCCCCGGCCCCTGGGCCCCTGCGGCAGCGGGACTATCCCCCATTCGAAGCTCGCGCCGTCGTTGATGTTGGCGAGGTTGTAGGCGCCGGATTGGAACAGTCCCATCTTGCCCTGTATGAACTGGTCGCGGGAGAAGTCTCCGTTGTCGTTGGTGTCCGCGGCGGACGGTGCCACGTGGTCCTTGTTGATGAGGTCGACTATGTATTGAAAGGTGTCGATGCCCTCAGCGGAGGCGAAGTTCAGCGTGCCCTCGGAGTCCTGGTAGGAGGCGCCGTTGGCGCCGAGCCAGGGGAGGTAGATCGCCTGCAGGTCGAGTGCGGCGTTGTAGCCGAATTGGACGATGTTGTTCGGGTCGAAACCGTTGTCCGCAGGTGTCAGGCCGTTGCCGTCCAGGGTGAGACGGGCCGCGGTCTCCCGCAGCGTGTCGGTTGAGGCATGGGGGTCCCAGGCCAGCTCCTCGAGGTCGGCGACGGTGATGCCCGCCTTCTCGAGCAGCTCCTTGTTGTAGTACACGGCGATATTCGGGTCGGCCAGAGCGGGAACGCCCCACAGAGCACCGTCATGGGTGTACTGCGTGATCGCCGCGTCGAGCCAGCCCTCACGTTCGGACTCGGGGAACGCCTCATCGATGTTGAGCAGTCGGCCGGCGGCGGCGTAGTCGACGAAGTTGGAGCTGTTGGTCCAGAAGACATCGGGTGCGGAGTCCGCGGCGATGTCATTGCGTAGCGTCGTGAAGTAGTCCGACCAGGCGACCTGCTCGATTCGGACATCGATGCCGGTGTCTGCCGTGAAGGTCTTGAGGGCGTCCTCGTAGGCAGAGGCCGCCTGCTCGTCCCACAGGCGGAAGGTAATCGAGTCACCTTCCGCCGAATTAGAGGACGAGGACGAGCCGCAGGCGGCGAGTACGGACATGACGGCGCTGGCGGAGAGGGACATTCCGGCGGCGTGTAGCGCGGAGCGTCGGGAGATGTTGGTGGTGGTGCGTGACATGAGGTCTCCTCACTTCTCGGTGTCGAGGTCGACGTTGTTCTCCGGGGTTTGGTGGACGGCCGGTGTCGGATCGCGGCGTTCGGAACATGGTTATTCGGGCCTACTTCAGTCCGGTCAACACGATCGAGGCGACGATCTGCTTCTGGAAGGTGATGAACAGAATGATGAGGGGTACGAGTGCAATGGTTGTGGCGGACATTACGTACGTCCAATTGGCGTTGTACTGGGACTGCAGGGCGGCCGTCGCCACGGTTATCACCTTGGGCCGCTGGCTGGCGATGACGCGCGGCCACATGAAGGAGTTCCACTGGCTGACCACCGTGATGAGGGTCAGCGTGGCGAGGATGGGACGCGATATCGGCAGAACGACTTGAAGCAGTGTGCGCACGTGCCCGGCACCGTCTACGCGCGCGGCGTCGATGAGTTCTTGCGGGATGGACCGGAAGTTCTCCCGCAGGAGGAAGACGGCGTAGGGCGATGCCAGCATGAAGGGGATGACGATGCCCCAGAAGGTGTTGTTCATTCCGGCTTTGGCCATCATGAGGTACAGCGGGATCACGAGCACGCTGGAGGGCAGCATCATCGTCGCCAGGAATATCCAGAAGATGATGTCACGTCCGGGGAAGGAGAGGCGGGCGAAGGCGTAGGCGGCCATGACGGAGGAGCCGATCTGCGCGACAACCATGACGGCGACCATCGCCAGAGTGGTCCAGATGGCGCTGGCGAAGTCGATGCGACCGCCCAACACCGCGGCGAAGGAGTCGAGTGTCCAGGGGTCGGGCGGGGCCAACGGCGAATGGGAGGCGAAGTCTCTAGGAGACTTGAACGCTGTCATGAAGCTGAACAGGAAGGGCAGAACCATGATGATCGCGGCAAGCCCCAGTCCCAGGTAGATTCCCAGCACCGCTAGCGGGCCGCGCCGGTTGCTGACACGCCCCCATCCCTGCCCGCTGCGGCCTTGCGAGCGGAGACTCGGCCGCGTGTGAACAGGAGTGGTGCCGATCGCGACGGCGTCGTCAGAGGAGCTCATAGGTCGTCCTCCTGCGGAAGTAGAGGTTCTGGGCGGCGGTGATGACCATCAGGATGAGCATCATGACGACCGCCATGACGGCGGCCCTCCCCATGTCCCAATTGACGAAGGCCTGCTCATATATCTCAAAGGCGAGGACCGACGTCGATCCTGCGGGTCCGCCGTGCGTGAGTGCGAAGACCTGATCGAAGATATTGAATGCCGCGATAATGGTGGTCACCGAGACGAAGAAGAAGGTCGGGCGCAGTAGCGGTACTTTGATCCGCCAGAAGATCTGGGTGGGTGAGGCGCCATCGACCCACGCCGCCTCTATGAGCTCGGAGGGGATGGACAGCAGGCCGGCGATGAAGAACAGGGACGTGTAGCCGACGTTGTTCCAAATGACGACGAGTGCGACTGCCGGCAGCGCCCACGTCTCCGAGACGAGGATCTCCAGGCGGGTTCCGGCGATGGCCGAGAGCAGACCGCCGGTGGGCGCGAAGATCCACGACCACACAACACCCAGGGCCAGAGGGGAGGAGATCCAGGGGATGACGATGAGGGTGCGAAATACGTTCGTGCCGCGCACACCTTTGGTGAGCATATTGGCCAACGCGAGCCCTAGGCCGATCTGAATCGGCACCACCAGGGCGACTAGGAGCAGTGTCACCCGGAGGGAGGAGAGGAACTCGGGATCGCCGAGGACCTCGCTGATTTGCGTGAGTCCGACATACTCGGGATCAGAAATCATGTCCCACTTGTGCACGGTGAGCCAGAGCACGATGCCGACCGGCACAACCATGAACAGGGACACGCCAATGACGCTCGGCGTGAGGAAGAGGTATCCGGAGATCGCCTCCCGGAGACGAGCTCGGCGAATGAAGTTGTTCGCCTTCACAACACAACACCGCGATCGGCATATTCGTGCCGGGAAAGTGCCGCGTACTCTTCGATGAGCTCCAGGAAGTCGGTGCTGAACCCCTCCGGCAGGGGCGTGGTGCGGACCAGCGCGGCCACCTGCGCAAGGCTGGGCGCGTTGAGTGATCCGCCCGGCCGCCCCAGGGTGGCGGCGGCTACCACACAGGCCAGGGAGACGGCCGGGTGCAGCCCCAGATCATGCAGGTACGCCCACACCAGTCCGGAGGTGAAGGCGTCCCCGGCGCCGGTGGTGTCCACCACGGGCACGTCCAGGGCCGGCAGCGTCAGCAGTTCCTCCCCGTCGCAGGCGACCACGCCGTCGGCCCCGCAGGTGACCGCCACGACGGGCACCCGCTCGGCCAGTGCCCGGGCGGCCTCGGCGGCGGTGCCCGTCCGCGTGTAGTGGAGCGCCTCGGACTCGTTGGGGGTGAACACGTCCACAAGATCCAGCGGGGCGAGGTCCTCCTCGCTCCAGCGTTCGGTCGGGTCCCAGCCGGTGTCGCCGAAGACCATGGTGGGTGCCGGGCCGTAGCGCCAGCGCGAGACGGCCTCCCGGCCCGTGCGAATCGCACCCAGATCCGCCACGAGCGCCGTCGGTGTCGGCCAGCCCGAGGCCGGGACGGGCGCCGTGTCCTCCCCGCAGGTGGTCAGGGCGCGGTCGCCGTCCAGGGCCAGGGAGACGGTGACATTCTGTCGCCGGGTGTGCTCGGCCCGGGACAGATCCACCCCCTCGGCCTTCAGCATGTCGGTGACGAGGACTCCGGCCCGATCCGTTCCCAGGTACGTGCACAGTCCGGTCGGCAGTCCGAGGCGCGCGAGGGTGACCGCCTGGTTGGCGGCACCTCCCGGCATGAGGGCGCAGTCCTCGACCAGCTGCTCCTCCCCGGGGACGGTCGCATGAGTCAGACCGCTCATGACGACGTCGAGGAAGGTGGGCCCGACGACGAGGGCCCGGCGGTCCGGGTCGGCGGGAGCTGCGCGATGCGGCATGCGACCTCCTCATCAGACACTCCGGTTGCTCGGCGCACGTAAGTGTACTTGAAATTGCTCAAAAATGCGCGATTTCGCGCATAAATGACGTGAGGTCGATAGACTGCTCCCATGTTGGCTCAGCAGCGTCGCTCGGCGATCGTGGAGATGGTGAAGGAGAGCGGCGGCGTCTCGGTCGCCGATCTGGCCCGGGCGCTGGAGGTGTCCGCCTCTACCATCCGCCGCGACCTGAACGCCCTGGGCCGCGAGGGCAGACTCCGGCGGGTGCGCGGCGGCGGCACGATCGAGGCGGATGTCCAGCCCTTCGCCCACGTCGCCGCCCGGGCGGCCGGGGAGAAGGACCGCGTCGGTGCGGCGGCGGCCGGGCTCGTACGCGATCGGGACGTCGTCCTCATCGACATCGGCACCACGGGCGCCGCCGTCGCCCGGCACCTGCGGGGACGGGACGTCACCGTCGTGACCGCCTCACTCGCCGTCGTCGACGTGCTGCGGGAGGACCGGCACGTGGAACTCATCGTGCTGGGCGGGGTGCTGCGCCCCTCCTACCTGTCCCTGGTGGGCGGGCTGACCGAGAACGCACTGGCCCAGATCAGCGCGGACATCGCCTTCATGGGCACCTCCGGCGTGCGGGCGGACGGCACGGTCATGGACTCCACCGGCATCGAGGTGCCGGTCAAGCGCGCGCTTCGGGCCGCGGCCGAGCGCACCTGCCTGGTGGCCACGGCCGACAAGTTCCCCGGGGCCGGGCTGCTGCCGGTGTGCCCCATCAACGAACTCGAAGTCGTCATAACCACCGCCGCTCCCGGCACCGCCCCGCTGCCGGACCTGGCGGGCACAGCTACGGAGGTGCTGTTCGCATGAAACTGCTCATCGTCGGCGGCGGCGGGTTCCGCGTGCCCCAGGTGATCGAGGTACTGGCGGCCGCTCGGGCGGGCTCCGGCCCCCACCCGGGGCTGGTGGTGGATGAGGTGTGCCTGTACGACGTCTCCCCGCGGCGCCTGCACGCCATGCGCGCCGTACTGGCCGACCTCGACTTCCCGCACGCACCCGAGCTGACATCCACCACACACCTGGAGGAGGCGGTGCGGGGGGCCGACTTCATCTTCTCCGCCATGCGAGAGGGCGGCACCCACGGGCGCGTGCTGGACGAGCTCGTCGCCCTGGAGCAGGGCGTGCTCGGGCAGGAGACCGTGGGCGCCGGCGGCTACGCCTACGCCTTCCGCACCATCCCGGCGGCCATGGAGCTGGCCCGCACCGTCCGCGACCTCGCCCCCGAGGCCTGGGTCATCAACTTCACCAACCCCGCCGGCATCATCACCCAGGCCATGCGCACGGTGCTGGGCGGGCGCGTCGTCGGCATCTGCGACACCCCCATCGGGCTGGTGCGGCGGGCGACGACGGCGGTCGGCGGGGACGCCGCGCGCGCGTCCCGGATCGGGCCGGGGGCGGGGCTCGACTTCGACTATGTGGGCCTGAACCACCTGGGTTGGCTGCGCAGCCTCGTGGTTGACGGTCAGGACCGGCTGCCCGGCCTGCTCGCCGACGACGCCGCCCTGGACCGCATGGAGGAGGCGCGCATCATCGGCTTCGACTGGGTGCGCGCGCTCGGGATGCTGCCGAACGAGTACCTCTTCTACTACTACCTGGGCCGGGAGTCGCTGGAGCGCATCCGCGCCGAGGCGGAGACCCGCGGCCAGTTCCTGGAGCGGAGGCAGGGGGAGTTCTACGACGCCGTCGCCGCCGATCCGCAGCGGGCGGGGGAGCTGTGGCGGCGGGCGCACGTCGAGCGCGAGGCCACGTATATGGCCGAGTCTCGCGACGCCGCTGACCGCGCCGGGCGCCGCGAGGAGGACATTGCCGGCGGCGGTTACCAGCAGGTGGCCCTCGACCTGATGACCGCCGTGCATACCGGCGTGCCCGCCCGCATGATCCTCGACGTCGGCAACGCCGACGCGTGCTCCGCCGGCGGCGGCCTGCTGGTGCCCCAGCTGCGCGAGGACGCCGTGGTGGAGGTGCCGTGCGTTGTCGACGGCGACGGCGTGCACCCGCAGCGGGTGGGGGCGCTCGCGGGCGCCGAGCTCGGGCTGGTGGCCACGGTCAAGGGCTGCGAGGAGCTGGTCATCGACGCCGCGCTCAGCGGGGACGAGACGCTGGCGTGGCGGGCGCTCGCCGGCCACCCGCTCATCGACTCCGTCAACGTGGCGCGGCGGGTGCTGGACGGCTACCTGGCCCGCAACCCCCTGGTGGCCCGGACCTTTGGGCGGTGAGGGTGGACTGGTTGAGGCGGTAGGATAGGCGATCTCCCTTCAGCCCCGCCATTGAGCGGACGCGTGATCCCAGCGACCCTTACTTCGCGAACCGTTGAGAACCTCGTCCAGGCAGGCTGCGGCCGCATCGAGCGAGGCGTCGAGTGAATGAAATTCTGTGGGAAACTCTGCGAACTCGCGCGCCTGGCGAGGGTATGCCTGCTCCCAGGCGGGGGAGGGCGAGACGATTGCGGTTGGTTGCGGGATTCTCCTGCGTCTGGACTCATGATCTAGCATCTCGCTCAGTCTCGCGGCGTCGAAGTCAAGATGGGCGACGATACGGACGATGTCCGCCAAATCGCGGTAGCGCGTCGAGGCCGTGCGTGTTTTTCCGTGCAGTTCGTATAGCGCGCAGATCTTGTCCGCCAGATGGTTCTCTACGGGGACTGTCGGGACATCCGGGAGGTCGGCAATGGTCTCATGATCGATGATCGGCGTGGGGGAGATCCGGTCAATGGGGCCGCTTACGTGGCGCCGGGTGGTGATGTCTATGCTGAACCGACCGAACTCGGCCACCCCGAGCAGGACCCGGATGTCGGCCTTGGCCGTCAGAGCTCCGTAGCCATAGCCATCCGGCTCGCTATGCGGTGAGACTTTGACGATCTCTAACCGGAAGGGGTCGGAATCCAGCGAGCGGCTCAGTGCGGACCGCAGTTCGTCTCTCAACTCCTGCACATCGCTCCAGCCATGTGTGCGGGCGAGGTCCACATCGCGGGTGAAACGGCCGCCCCGGGTGCGTATGAGCAGTGCGTTGCCTCCCAAAAGCAGCCAGTCATCCATGTCGTCGGCGAACAGGCGCTTGGTCAGCAGGGCGAAGACATACTGCTGACGGATGTCGTCGGCAGTGACCCCGCGGCGGCTCGCCTCAGCCCTGATGCGTGAGTTCAGTGATTGGCGTAGACGCGAAGCGGCGAGCGGCTCAATCACTTAATCCCTCCTCGCCTGTGCGATCGTTGTCGTGGGTGGAGCCTGCGGCGGCCGATCTTGATCGGTCTAATAAGGCAGTAATGTCGGCGATTTGCCTAATTGCTGCGACTAGTCCGGGGTACTGAGAGTTCTTCAGGGCTTCTTGAATGGCGGCATTCGCGGTTGTTAGGATTGGTTTTGTGTGCTGCATACTATCCTTGATGCCGGCGTTGGCGGCGGTAATAATGGGTGCCATGGCTGCTTGAGCCTGTTGAATCGTTCTTTTGTTTATTTCGAGTTGGGAGAGTAGCGTTGACAATGCAAACTGGGCCGTTTGTAGTGCCGCCGCCGGCGGGCCTGCAATCTCCAGGAGCGCTTGGACTAAATCGGCGCCGGTTGCGTGTCCGTAGGCAGATGCATGGGGGTTGAGCGCTGCGGCAATGTCTCCGAGGTCGGCTTGTGGTATGCCCGCGGCGTCCCTGACGACTGCGGAGAGATGCTCCATTTCTGTGTGTTCGGCGGCCAGATCAGCGATGGTGCGCGGGATGGTGGTGACGGCAATGCCGTCTATTACGGTGACGTCGTTGTGGTCAAGCGGCCTCTGTCGGTAGCGGATGTCGGGTTGGCGAGTCTGTTTTCGCGTGGGAGCCGTGAAGGTATGCCGTGCCGGTATGATTTCGCCGATGTCATGCAGGGCCGCCGCGGACACGTGGGACACCGTGGGACTGTCCGGGTCGTGGGCGCGTTCGTCCGCGAAGCGCTTGGGATCGGTGCCGAGCCAGGCGGCGCGAAGATCCTGATGGGGATCGTGATCCGAACCGGGCAGCGCGTACACGCCGTGGCGAACGCGCGTCAGCGCTTCCGAGGTGGTCAGGCGGGTGAGTGATGTTCGGTCGATGCCGACCCGCGCTGCCTGGGCCGTGGTGATCAAGCCACGCTGCGAACCGGCGGCAGAGGACAGCGTGCGGAGCGCGTCTGCGGTTCTCATGCGACCTCCTGCTGCGTTTGCTACATTCACAGTGTAGCAAACGCAGTGCGCTGCCCGAGGCGGCAGGATGCGTGGAATGGATCAGTCCTTTGTCGCAGGGCGGCGTTCCGCGCCGTCCAGACGCCTCATCAGGTACGACAGGATGCTCAGGGCGTCGAGGCAATCCTCGTAAGTCAGGGCGCCCGTCTTGAGCAACTCCACCTGCTCCTCGTGGTCGATGGTGTTCCGGAAGGCGCTGAGAACGCCGAGTGAAAGATTCTGCTGGCCCCGGTCGACGTTGTCTGCGGTCTGCTCGGTGAATCCGCCGTTCCTCATGTGTCGGGAGAATACCGAGATCGACCCGTCCTTCCCGAAGGACTTGGACAGCATGCGATAAGGGTCGTCTCGCGGAATCTCGGATTTCGTCGCTGTCGCGCCAACGTATCTCTTCACGGCCTCGTCGACCGCATGAAAATAGTCACCTCGCTCGTAAAAAACGCGCGCAGCGTCCTGGATCTCGTGGTGGAGCCTGCGCCAAACGTAGTCCGTGTACGGCGGTGCGAGACAGTGTTTTTCTCATTCAGGGCCGCTTCCTGATCCGCCGTCAGGTTGAGGCCCTCAGAACTCACGTACTCGAGTACCGTTTCGGCCGCCGAGCGGCTCTCCTCCAACTGGATTTACGCTGTCCAGTCCTTCCTTGAAATCTCGGCACTTCGCTGTCCGCGAGTCTTGCGCTTCTGCGACCGTCAGGCCCTCCATTCGCGACCCACCCGAGCGGCGCGGGCCGGGGGCTCCTGGGCATCCTCGCCGGGGGTGGTCAGATCCATGCGCTCCAACACGCATCGGGACACGCGGCCGGAACTCGCGATCCGGCACCTGCTGCACGCCCGGGGGCTGCGTATCTGGGAGCACGTGCCGCCCGAGGAGGCCGTGCGGCTCATCGTCCGGGCGCTCGAGGCGGACCGGGACGAGTGACGCATTGACGGGGCGCACGACTCACTGCTCTCAGTGGCACGCTCACTCACATCACTGAGGTGCTCACTCTATAGAGTGACGCCCTCACTCTAGAAAGTGAGACTATCACTGACGTACACTGAGGTCGTGACTGACGAAGAACTCCAGGAGCACGTCGCCCGCATCCGGCGGCTGGGTGCGGATGACGCCCGCGTCGAGGTCAAGGCCGCGGTGCGCGACATCCCCAAGGGTATCTGGGACTCCGTATCCGCATTTGCCAACACGGAGGGCGGACTGATCATCCTTGGGCTCGACGAGAGCCTGGGCTTCACAGCTGCCGACGGTTTCGATGCCTCGAGGATAGAGAATGCCCTCATCTCCGGCCTGGACGACGCAGAGCGTGCCAACCCCAAGGTGAGGCCTGTTCCGCAGTACCAGGTCGACCGCGCCGAGATCGATGGCGCCCAGGTCGTTTGGGTTCGCATTGAGCCTCTCTCGGCCACCCCGGACAGGACGGCGCCCTGTCATGTCGTTGCGCAGGGCCTGGAACGGGGAAGCTATAAGCGAGTCGGTGATGCGGACAAGCGCCTGACTACGTACGAGGTACACCTCCTGCGGACGCGGAACGTCAACGAGCATGCCGATCGCCAGCCTGTTGACGGGCACACCTTCGCAGATCTCGATCCGGACCTGGTGAGCCGCACGGTGGAAAGGGTGCGGGCAAGCGGCTCGCGTGCACTCGCCGGGCTCGCTCCGGATGATCACGTATCTGCATTACAGAGGCTCAACGCTCTTACGGCCGACGGCACTCCCACCCTGTCTGGCTATCTGGCTCTCGGTATTTACCCACAACAGGAGTATCCCCAGCTGACCATCGATGTAACCGTTCATCCTGGTACCGCCAAGTCTCAGGACCCCACCGTCAGATTCGTAGATCGCCGTAACTGTGATGGTCCACTGCCGCAGGCGATTGACGATGCCGTACGCACCGTCATGCGCAACCTGCGCACGCGTCGAATCGTTGAAGGGACCCGTGGCACTGACGTTCCCGAGATTCCGGAGGATGTTCTACGAGAGGCCATTGCCAACGCGGTCATGCACCGCGACTACTCCCGCTTCGTCACCGGGCAACAGGTTGCTGTCAACGTGTACCTCGATCGCGTAGAGGTCATCAACCCCGGCGGCTTCTGGGGCGATCGCACCAAGGAGAACGTCACCGATGGTCACTCTGCGTCCCGAAACGAGGACTTGGCCCGCCTGCTTACGGTAGTACCCATGCCTGACAACCGCTCCACGGTCTGCGAGAACCAAGGGTCGGGGGTCGTTCGCATGGTCAACGAGATGCGTGCTCACGGCCTGCCCACTCCTGACTACAGCACATCGACGATCGACCACGTAGTCGTTCGCCTTGATCGCTTCGGCCTCATGGATCCGGAGACGGAGGAATGGCTGGGAACGCTGCCCGGGCGATCCGGCTTCTCTCGCAACCACGAGGCCGCGCTCGCCCTGGCCAGACGGAATGGAACCGTGAGTGTGGTCGATCTGCGCGACAACCTGGGACTCGACTCTGACGACTGCCGTGGTGTTCTCGCGCAGCTTGTGGCCGACGGTCTCCTGGTGGGCATGAATGACGGCCCCTATGCGATCGCCGATCAGACAAGGAGCGTTGAGAAGACGGGAGCTGAGTGGGAGATCCTTGCCGTCCTGAGTGCGGACGAAGCTCTTTCCATTCGGGATGTGGCAAAGGCCACCGGTAAGACGCTCACTGCGCTTCGGCCGGTGCTGCGAGAACTCGTCGAGCGTGGCCTGGTGGTCGCGACGGCGCCGCCTACGAGCCGCAGCCGTAAGTACCTGCTTGCAGGCGGGTGACAGTCGCCCAAGGTTCGCGCTGGCCGGTGGGGTCGGGTTGTCTCTCCCGGCCCCACCGGCCTTGGCGGTGAGGTGGCCGCGTCCGGGGTTTCCCGGCTCTTCGTGTTTGAGAGTTTGGCGGTTGGCGGTGCGGGCCTCCGCGGTGGCGCGGCCCGGAGGTGCTGGGAGCGCGGAGCCGAAATGCTAGGACTGCGGAGCCGTGGGGGTGTTGGGAACGCCTCTTCGGCGTCTACTACGCCGGTTAGCCCTCTGTTGAAGACTCCATAGCCCTTCAGCAAACACCTAACCGGCGTAGTAGAGCACGAACCGGCGTAGCAGACGACCCCGGCCATGGGCACCAAGACGCCGTCGGCCCCGCTCCCGCTGCCCGTCGTCCTCCTGGAGCGCCAGACCCCATAGCAATCTCGCATACTGGCTCGGCCTGAATCCAGTCCGGACCCAGACCCCGCACGCACCCTCACAGTGGCAGACCCGCCGGCACCCACCACCACACCCCCAAACACGAAGAGCCTCTTTCACCGCTGCGTTCTCAGCAGGCCGGCGCGCAGTCGACGCCGGGCGCGCCGACATCCTGTGGTTCCCGTAATCGCTGTGCGGCCTTTCCGCGGCGCCACTCAGTAGTTCGAGAACCGCGCATCGCGCTCAAGCGCCGCCATCCGCGCCATCTCCGCCTCCGTCAGCTCGAAGTCCCACACGTCGTAGTCCTCGTTGATGTGCTGCTGGTTGGAGGAGCCGGGGATGCAGACATTGCCGACCTGCAGGTGCCAGCGGATGATGATCTGCGCGGCGGACTTGCCATGCGCCCGGGCGATGTCGCTGATCGTCTCGTCGTCGAAGAGCGTCTGGGTATTGCCGCGCCCACCCAGAGGGAACCAGCTTTCTAGCACCGTTCCGTACTGTGCGATGTGCTCCTTCATCTGTCCGCTCTGGTGGTACGGGTGCGTCTCATTCTGCAGGAGTGCGGGGCGGATGCTGGTCGCCTCCACGAGCCGGTCGAAGTCCTCCGGCTCGTAATAGTTCGACAGGCCGATCGACCGCAGCCGACCGTCCCCCACCGCGCGTTCCAGCGCCTGGTAGGCGTCCACGTCGTTCGCCGGCTGACTGTGGTGCAGGATCATCAAATCGATGTAGTCGACGCCGAGCCGCTCCAGGGAGGTGTTGATCGCCGCGTCGGCGTCGTCGTAATCGGTGGTCCATATTTTGGTCGTGATGAACACGTCCTCGCGGGCGACGACGCCCTCGTCGATGGCCCGCTGCAGGCCCCTGCCGACGCCGGTCTCGTTGCCGTAGATCCGCGCGGTGTCGATCAGCCGGAATCCCGCCTTGAGGGCCCAATAGGTCGAGTCCGCCGCCTCCTCGTCCGACAGGGAGAAGGTGCCCAGGCCCAGGATCGGCATCTCGTAGCCGCTGTTCAGGGTGACGGTCCGGGCGTCGAAGTCGAAGACGGGGGAGCCGGACACGGCCGGGCCCTGCGGGGAGGCGCCAACACCGGGGCCTGCGTCACCGCTTTCGGTCTCGGCCCCGCTTCCGCCTCCGCCTGTGGCGGTGCATCCGGCGAGCGCCAGGCACAGCAGCAGGAGGATCGCGGCCAGGCCTTCCCCGGCCCGCTGCCGCCGGTTCATCGTCTGAAGCCGCGGTGTCCGTGCACCCGCAGCGTGCCGAGCTCGGCATCGAGGGCCCGGAACTCCGCGTCGGTCAGCTCCACCCGGCTCGCGCCCAGGTTCTCGATGATGCGTTCCTTGTTCTTCGAGCCGGGGATGGGCACCGTGCAGGACCACTTGTGCAGCATCCACGCCAGGCTGATCTGCGCCGGGGTGGCGCCCTTCGCCCGGGCGTAGCGGCTCACCAGCTCCACGATGGGCCGATTGCCGCGGAGGTTGCGCCGGGACAGCTGCGGCACCCAGGTGCGCACGTCGTCGAAGGACTCGAACTCGGTGCTCTCGGTGACCTTGCCGGACAGGAGCCCGCTCGCCACAGGGCTGAACGCCACCAGGCCGATGCCGTGCTCCTCGCAGTAGGGCAGCACCTCCGCCTCCACGTCGCGCTCCACCATCGAGTAGATGTTCTGCACGGCCGTGAGCGGATACGCCCCGTGGGCGCGGCGGATCACATCGACGTCGACCTGCGACAGCCCCCAGCCCCGGATCAGGCCCTCCTGGGCCAGCCGACCCATGGCCTCGGCGACCTGTTCCACCGGCGTGGAGCCCAGGCGATGCAGGTAGTACAGGTCCACATAGTCGGTGCGCAAGCGCTCCAGCGACGCCTCCAGGTGGGAGCGGATCTCCCCGTAGACGGAGCCCCGCCCGCCCGAGGCGAACAGCTTGGTGGCCAGCACGACGTCGTCGCGCACCTCTTCCAGCGCACGCCCCACAATGCGCTCGTTGTGCCCGACGCCGGACAGTCCGGGGCTGTAGATCTCCGCGGTGTCGAAGAAGGTGCAGCCGTGCTCGTAGGCGCCGCGGATGGCCTCGAGACTGTACTGCTCGGGCGGGATGCGGCCGTATCCGTGGCTGAAGGCCATGCAGCCCATGCCCACCTCGGAGACGGTCAGCTCACCGATCCGGCGCGTGTTCATGCCATGTCTCCTCTTGGTGTCCTCTTGCTTTTGAGTGGTGTTCCGCGAGTGCGACGACGCCGCGGGCGGCGACGAGGCGGCTCGCCACGCCGCGGGGGCGGCATCTCCGGTGCGGCGTGATTGGTGCGGACGACCACGCCGTACACTGTGTTTTGCAACTCGCGTTACTTATCCTACGAAGGGCGCGTGTCGGCGACAATGGACGACTCCGCCGAGAAGGTGGCTTAAGCAACCCCGATGCGGCCCGAGTTGCATATCTCGTGAAAGGAAGACCGTGCGCACCACCCCCGCCAAGGACCTGCGCGTCACCAAGACACTCGAGGCCATCGACCGCACGTTCCGCGCCATGATGCTTCAGGGCGGCTACGGGTCCATCACCGTCAAGGCCCTGTGCGAGCGGGCACGCATCAACAAGAAGACCTTCTACCGCTACTACGAGACGCTCGACGACCTGCTGGCCGAGGTCATGTCCGCCTACGCCTCGGCCTGGCGCGAGCGCACGGTGCACCTGGGAGGAGCCTCCGACTTCGCTCAGATGACCCGCGAACTCTTCTACTTCGGGGCCGAGCAGGACGAGCTCTACGACGTCATCACCTGCGACCCGGCCTGGGACGGGATACGGCGGCAGCTGCAGGACGACGCCAGCGGCGAGCATGCGGAGAACGTGCCCGCGGGCTTCACCCCGGAGCTCTGGCACCTGCTCTACGCCTACGTATCGCAGGCCGGGCTGGCGATGTACCGCGCCTGGGTGGCCGACGGCAAGGCCATCCCCCTGCCGCGGGCGGCCGAAACGGCGGCCAGGCTGGTGTGCCAGGGGAGCGATGCGCTCACCTTGGAGTCGTCGGGGGCGTCCGGCCGCAAGTGACCGGCGCTGGTGCCGCGACGACGCCCTGGCCCCGCCGTCACTCACGTCACAGACGTCCTCACTTTATGCAGTGACACCCTCACTTCAAGCGCTGATGCGGTGGTCACCTCTGCGACCGCGACCGCGGGGGCCTGCGCAGCCCCCGCGTGGTTCGACCGGTGGGGGTGAGGGCGTAGCTGACGTGCCGGGTGTGCGCGGGCATGGTCTGGCCGGTGGGGTCGGGTTGTCTCTCCCGGCCCCACCGGCCTTGGCGGTGAGGTGGCCGCGTCCGGGGGTTCCCACATCCCCGGGGGCTCTGCCTCCTGCGCCGGAGCGTACCGGGGCGGGCTCCCATGTACCCGGCCTGGTTCTCGGTGGCGGTTCGGTCTTCGGGGTCCCCAACCCTCGCGACCCGCACCGTCCGGCGGCAGGAACCATGTAACTCGTCCCGCCTGGACGATCACCCCCAACCCCCCTGAGAAAGTCCGGGGAAGCTCGGCCGTCCGGGGTCGGTCCTGGTGTAATGGTCCCGTGGGTCGCCCCGTGGTGCTGGGTGGGCGTGCTTGGGCGGGCGTGCTGCGAGCCTTTGCCCTCTGTTGCGATGTTTTGCACCCTGGTGCACGGCGAATTGCCGTGCACCAGGGTGCAAAAGCTCGTGGTAGAGCCATGAGACCGTGTCATAGGCCGGCGGCGGCAGTGTTCCCGCCGTCGTCCACTTATGACCTCCGGTTCGCGGCCTCCTGCTCACGCGTGCTGGACGACGGCGCCAGCTCGGAGCGGGCCGCCCGCGGATCGCGGCCCCGCAGCCGGTTGATGTAGCGCTGGTACCAGGCCAGTGCCAGACCGAGGAACACGACCACGCCGCCCACGTTGTACACCAGCGTCAGCCACAGCGGCTGATCCAGCGGCGTCGTGCCGGCGATGAACACGAAGGCGAACACGGCCAGCAGGAACACCGCCACCGCCAGCCCCACCGGCCGCGAGCCCATGCGGAACTCCCGGGGCGCGGCGTCGTAACGCAGGCGCAGCACCAGGTAGGCCAGCAGGATCAGCAGCGGCGGGATGAGCGCCGTGGCCGCGGTCATGTTGATGACGATGCCCAGCAGGTCGTCGATGTTGCTCGATCCCAGCGCCGGGATGATCAGGATCGGCACCACGATGGCGAACTGCAGCCAGGCCGCCCGCCACGGAATGCCCTGCTCATTGAGCTCGACGAGCTTCCCTCCGAACACGCCCCGGGGGATCTCGGAGAAGAAGATCTTCACCGGCGTCGAGGTCCACATCAGCAGCGAGCCGAGCGTGGCCGCGAGCAGCACCAGCCCCACCACCCGGAAGGTGAGCGCCGCCGGCACCCCGAAGTGCTCGCCGACCGCCCCCATCACCACGAACAGGCCGTTGGAGTAGTCCAGGCCGCCCGTCGGGACGAACACGTTCATCAGCAGCGAGGCCACCGCGTACAGCAGGCCGATCATCAGCCCGGCGGCCACGATCGTGCGTACGAATGCCTTCACGCCGCCGCGCAGGTCGTTGAGGAACACGCCCACCGACTCCGCGCCGCCCACGCCCTGGATGATCCAGGCCAATGTCCCCAAGAACGCCCAGGTGGTGGCGAAGGAGGATGTGTCCGGACGCAGTGCCCGCAGCGTAATGGGGGAGGCCGGTTCCACTCCGCCGATCAGGGCCGCCAGTGAGGCGACGATGAACACGCCCGTGAGCGCCAGCACCGCCGACGCGCCGATCGAGGTGACGGTGCCGATCCACTTCGCGCCCTTGGTGGACACCCAGGTGGCCACCGCGAAGATCGCGATCGACAGCACCGTGATCAGCCACGGTGACATCTCCCTGTCCCCGCCGGTGAGCAGGTAGGAGGTGAACACCAGGATCAACGGCAGCAGGGAGGCAAAGTAGAACAGGTTGACGAACCAGTAGCAGAACGCCGTCATGAAGGCCCAGCGCCCGCCCATGGAGGTCTTCACCCACTGGTAGACGCCGGACTCCGAGGAGCGGTTCATGGCCACGAACTCGGCGATGATGAGGGTGAACGGAACGAAGTACAGCAGCGTGGCCAGGAAGAAGGCCGGCGCCGAGGCCAGGCCGATCGCAACGTTGTTGTTGATGACGTTGCGGATGTTGAAGACGGCGGAGACCGTCATGGTCAGCAGCGCGAACTGGCCGATCCGCGCCCGAGTTTCAGAAGACGAAGACATGGTGCAGTCCCTTGTTCATGTGGATAAGTGCGGCCCCACGGCGTTACTCGCGTCTCAGGCGGGTCCACTGGCGACGACGAGGAGGTGTCCCCTCGCCGCGGCGTCCGGGCCGTCGGCGTGACCAGGAGGTCGCGGCCGGAGCCGCGCCGCAGGAAAAGCGTGGGGTTTGCGGTTGATAGGACGGTGGATGCACGGCGCCGACGGCGCCTCGGTTCGGTTACTTGTTGGGGAAGGAGGCCTCCTCGACGGTGACGCGGATGATGGCGGCCTCGCCGCTGCCGGGAAGCAGCCGGAACGCCTCGGAGACGTCGACCACGCCGATCCCCCCGGCGGGCACGGTCACCGTGCGCAGCGTCTCGGCGGCCTCGTGCACCTCCCGGTCGGTGAGGTCGTCATAGGGGGTGCGCACGGGGGCGACGGCGACCGGCGCCACCTGCACGGTCAGATCGGCGTCGACGGCGTGCAGCACGTTCAGGTAGCGGCGCGAGGTGACCAGGCCGTCACCGGCGTCCCAGGCGGCCAGCAGGTGGGCGGCCGAGTCCCTCCAGTAGGTCAGGGAGTCGCCCACCGAGTACGCCACTGCGGGCCGGATTGCCGGTAGGTGGTCGATCGCCTGGCAGACCCGCCGCCACTTCTTGACGGCGCCGCGCTCGCGGGCGAGTGAGTCGAGATCGGGGAAGAGCCGCATCGGTTCACGCTCCTGTTCCGGGGGTTGCGGGGGTTGTGGAGGACTCGGTTGCTGTGCCCGTCCCGGGCAGGCCGGATGCGGACTCGCCGGCCCCTCCGGTTGGAGCCACCCCGTCGGCGTCGCCGCCGTCCAGGGGGATCAGGTCGAAGGCGAAGGAGAAGTCCTCCAACCGGGTCCGGTAGGCCTCCAGCACCTCCGAGCCCCACGAGTTGGATCCGAGCCCGAGTACACGGTGGTTGACGTTGACGGTCACGTTCTCCCGGGGCACCAGATCGGTACGGTGGCGGGCGGCGTCGATGTCTTGGCATGTCCAAGGCCACACCGAGAAGTCGAAGTCCTCCGGCGGCTCGCAGGCGCCAGGCAGCGGGGTGCGGGCCAAGGCCAGGCCCGCGCCGTTGGTGTCGGTGAGCGTCAGCCAGCGCACCCCGCCCCGGTTGGCGCAGTCCTGCGGCACCACGTAGGGGGTCTGCATCTCCTCCACGGCGGCGCTCCAGCGGCCCACGACGGCGGCCGTGCGGGAGTCGGGGTAGTTCTCACCCGGGCCCAGCCCCAGCCACTCGACCGTCCGGGCGTAGCCGGGGGCCTCCAAGGTGAGGCCGATGCGCGGAATGATGTCGTGGTAGTCGCCCCAGGCGCGACCGACGGCGCCGACGCTCACCGTGGAGCCGGTGACCGTGTAGCTCAGGTCCACCTCGAAGCCCAGCGCCTGCGCGGGCGGACCGATGATTTGCGCCACCTCCACGACAACGGCGTCCCCCTCCCGCCGCAGCACCACCGACCGGGTGAAGGTCTGCATCAACTGCACGTGGCGGCCGGACCACAGCGCATCGAACTCCTGCTGGTGGTTGTCGATCAGCGGCGTCCAGAAGCCGACGGCGGGCGGCGCCGCCAGCACCCGTCTGCCGCCGCGCACCCAGGAGGTCAGGGCGCCGGTAACGATGTCGAAGCGGAGCTCCTGCTCCACTCCGAAGATGACGAACTCGTCCCCCTGGGCGCGCACCTCCATGCGGGAGGCGGCCCGGCGCAGGTGAACCGCGGCGTCGGGGCCGGCGTCGTCGGCGACGACGAACTGGTACACGCCCAGCTCATATCCCTCTGGCGCCCAGGGCGGGCGGGCTGTGGAGCGCACACGCACCCGCAGGTGGGTCAGACGCCCCGCCTCGACATCCACCGGCAGGACCTGGCGCATCTCCTGCTGCGGTGCCAGCGGCCCCGGCGCGAGACGACCCAGCGGCTCGGCGACGCCGTCGACGACCCGCTCCAGGTCCAGGACCACGTCGGAGGCGTCGGTGAAGAACCGGCCGTTGCGCACCCGCAGCTCGCCCTCCTCCCAAACCACGCCGATCGGGCAAATCACCTGCTTGTACTCGGCCAGGCCCGGGCTCGGCTCCTGCCAGGGGAAGACGAGCCCGTCGATGCAGAAGTTGGAGTTATGCGGGTAGTCGCCGTGATCGCCGCCATAGGAGTGGTACTCGCGGCCGTCCGCGGTCTGGGCCACCAGCCCCTGGTCGCACCACTCCCAGATGAACTGGCCCTGGATGGAGTCCCAGCGGTCGATGACCCTCTGATACTCCGCCAGGCCGCCGGGGCCGTTGCCCATGGCGTGGCCGTACTCGCACAGGATGCGCGGCTTGGGGTGCGGGTGCTCGCCGAAGTCGTTCATCTGCGACACGCGCGAGTACATGGTGGAGACCAGGTCCACGCATTCGGCGTCCCGGTCCTCCTCGTAGTGTACCGGCCGCGCATCCAGCTGCTTGCAGCGGGCGTACATGGCGCGGATATTGCAGCCGAAGCCGGACTCATTGCCCAGTGACCAGGCCACAATGCAGGCGTGGTTGCGCTCCTGGATCACCAGCCGCTCGATGCGGTCCACGAAGGTCGGCTCCCAGGCGGGATCGTCGGTGATGCGGGCGATGTCGCCGGTGTTCTCGAAGCCGTGGGTCTCCAGGTCGGTCTCGGCCATCACCAGCAGGCCCAGCTCGTCGCACATCTCGTAGAAGCGCGGGTCGTTGGGGTAGTGGGAGGTGCGCACCGCATTGATGTTGTGCAGCTTCATCAGCTCCAGGTCCCGGCGCACCCGTGCCATGCCGACGGCCCGGCCGCGGCGGTCGTCATGGTCGTGCCGGTTGACCCCACGCATCTTGAAGTAGGTGCCGTTGAGCAGTAGGCGGCCGTCCTCGATGCTCACTTCGGCAAGGCCCAGGCGGTGCGGTACGGTCTCGGCGACGGTGCCGTCGGCGTCGTGCACGGACATGACCAGGTCGTACAGGACGGGAGACTCCGGGCTCCAGGTGCGCGCCTCGGGCACGTGCAGGACGCAGGGGGCGGCGTCGGTGGCCGTGCCATGCAGCGGCGTCCCGTCCGGGCCGGTAAGGGTCAGGCGGACGTTGCGGGCGGCGCGGGTGCGCACCGCCACCGTCACCTCCGCGCCGCCGTCGTCGCTCAGGCGGGTGGTGACGTGGAAGTCCTCCAGCCGCGCGGCCGGGCGGACCATCAGGTAGACGTCGCGGAAGATCCCCGACGCCCACCACATGTCCTGGTCCTCCACATAGGTGCCGTCGCTGAACTGGAGGACCTTGACGGTCAGCAGGTTGGCGCGCCGGGTCAGCAGCTCGGTCACGTCGAACTCGGCGCTGAGCCGGGATCCCTTGGTCATGCCGACGAAGGCGCCGTTGAGGTAGATCTCCGCGTAGGAGTCGACCCCGTCCAGGCGCAGCACCGCCTGCTCGCCCGGGGCCAGGACGGGTCGGAGCAGTTCGCGCTGGTACACGCCCGTCGGATTGTGCGAGGGGACTTCCGGCTGCCTGACCGGAAAGGGGAAGCCCTCGTCGGTGTACTGCAGTGGACCGTGTCCGTCCACCTGCCACAGGTGAGGGACGCGCACCCGCCCCCATTCGGGGTGGGGTACGGCCAGGTGTTCGGCGCGCACCCGGCGGGGGGAGTCGAACAGGCGGAAGAACCACAGACCGCTCAGGTCCGTGAATCCCCGGGAACGTGCCCGGTCCCGGGTGGCGGCCGCCTCGGGGGAGTCGTATCCGAAGAAGTAGGCCCGTGCCGGCAGACGGTGCCGATGGGGCAGACCCGGGTTCTCCCAGTCATTCGCATGCACCATTGACGTGCTCCTTTGACGATGGAACCGCTTCCACGCTTTTGTGGAAGCGGTTCCACAATGTAGGGGTACGTTGCACGGAACGCAAGTGGGATGCAAGAATCGATATGTTCGAGCAAGATGAGTCCGTGACTTCTCCGGGCAGGCGCGTGACCATCGCCGACGTCGCCCGCGCCGCGGGCGTGGCGCCGTCGACGGTTTCGCGCGCGCTGAACGGTTCTCCCAAGTGCAAGCCGGCCACGCGCGAGCGCGTCATGCGAGCCGTGGAGCAGACGGGCTTCGTCGTCAACCGGCGGGGGCGAGCGCTGGCTGTGGGCCGCTCGGAGGCGATCGCCCTGCTGTTCACCGACCCCTTCGCCGAACTGTTCACCGACCCCACCTATGCGCGCCTGTGCGATGGGATCGTCTCGCGACTCGCGGACGGGCCCAACCTGCCGATGATCCTGGAGGCGGCCACGCCTGCGGAGCGTGAACGTGTGCTTGAGCATGTCGGGCGGGGCGCCGTGGACGCCGTCATCGTCATCACGCCTTATGCGGGCCGTGAGTTGCTGGACCGACTCGCCGAACTGTCGGTGCCGGTGGTGCTGTGCGGCCAGTTGGAGGGGGATCCCTACCGGGGGGTCTTCTCCACGGTCTACTCCGACGACGTCATAGGCGCCGCCCTGGCCGCCCGGGCGCTGGAGGAGGTGGGACGAGAAGCGCCCGTCAGCGTCATGGGTCCGGCCGACAACCCTGCCTCCGTCGACCGTATCCGCGGCTACCGGCGCGTACTCGGCTCCCGCCTGGGCGATGAGCGGGTTGTCCACACCGGCTGGGACCAACTCAGCGGGCATCGGGCCATGCGTGAGATTCTCGCCCGCGGCATCGGTTTCGACGCAGTACTGGCGGGATCGGACCGCATCGCGGTCGGGGTCATCGAGGCCCTGCGGGAGGCCGGACGGGAGGTGCCCGGCGAAGTGTCGGTGGTCGGATTCGACGATCACCCCCTGGCAGCTCAGTATGAGCCGGCGATCACCACGGTGCATCAGCCGCTGCGGGAGGAGGGGAAGCGCGCCGCCGAGATGGCGGTGGACATGATTGACGGCGTGGAAGCCCAGACGGTGGTCATGGACATGTACCTGGTGGAGCGGGACACGGTGTGATTGCCGGCCAGGTGGGGCCGGATTGTCTCTCCCGGCCCCACCGGCCCGTGGCGTCGAGGGGAGCCTCCCCGGGGTTCCCACATCCCGGTGGCTCACGCCTCCTTCGCCGGAGCGGAACGGCGCGGGCTCCCATGTACCCGGCCTGTCCTCGGTGGTGGGTCGGTCAGCGGGCTCCCCAACCCTCGCGACCCGCACCGTCCGGCGGCAGGACTCATATAACCCGCCCCGCCTGGACGATCACCCCCGACAGACCTTGGAAAACACGGGGAAGTTCGGCCGTCCGGCGCCGACGCCGGTGCACGGCCCGTGGGTATCCCCGGTGCTGGGCGGGTGTGCTGCGAACCTTTGCCCTCTGCTGCGACGTTTTGCACCCTGGTGTATGGCAAATACCCGCACACCAGGGTGCAAAAGCTCGTAGCAGGCGCGAGCCTCCCTGCCGCGGCGCGGGCAGCGCTCCCCATGGCCCCGGCCGCGCCCGAGCCGTTACTGTTCTGCAAGAATGCTCCGGAGGTGCCCGTGTCCGACCTGATCGTCCGCTGGGGCGGCCTGCGCGCCGTCGCCGCCTTTACCATCAAGTCTGTGCTCATCATCGTGCTCGGTGTGATCGTGCCGCTGTACGCACTGGACCCCTTCGGTGCCACGCACACACCGGCGGTAGAGATCCATGACGAGGCCGAGGTGGTCGACGACGACGCCCTCCGGTCCGCCCTGGAGGGTGTCGGCTTCCGCCGCGACATCCGCCTGGCCGTGTTCACGACGGACGACGTCGACCCCTACGCCAGCTCCGACACCGTCTTCAACGACGCGGTCCTCGACTATGCCCTGAAAGAGCAGCCGTCGTGGATCTCCACCGCGGACCCCGACGTCTGGGCCGACGGCCTGGTGATCCTCGCCGTGTCCCCGCAGGGGCGGTGGGTCGGCTGCTACTTCGGCGAGGACGTCAAGGTCGACCTGCGCACTCAGCAGAAGATCCAGGACGCCGCGAAGAGCTCCTTCCGCCTGGCGCGCTGGGACGTCGGCCTGGAGACCATGGCGCAGCGCACCGCCGACTTTGTCGGCAGGCCGATCCCTTCCACGGAGGTGGCGCTGCTCGTGGCGTTTGTGAGCCTGGCCGCCGCCCTTGCGCTGCTGGCGTGGATGTTCTGGTCCCGCCGCGAGGCGCGCGACGCCTACAAGCAGGCCCGCCGTCACTTCACGCAGATCACCACCGACTACGACGCCACCCAGATCCGTGCCGGCACCATCCCCGCCGACGATGCCCACGGCGCCCAGGTGCTGGCCCGCTTCGCCTGGTTCGAGGAGCGCTACGCGGGACTGGTGCGTCTATTCAGCGACTTCGGCTCCCCGCGCGGCGCCCAGTGGTTCATGAGCAGCCGTCGACGGCGCGCCCAGAAGCTGGCCGCCAGCGCCAAGGAACTCGACAGGGTCGACGACGTCATCGCCGCCGCCTCCACCTTCCTCACCCTCGGCCTGGGTTGGGAGAAGGTGTGGGAGAACGAGCAGGGGCCGGTGCACGAGGATCTCGCCTCCTACGCGGCCCTGTGCACCGCCGTTGTCAACAGGACCCGGCTCGCCCACGTGAGCTTCGACGTCGAAACCGACCGCGCCTGGATACAGAAGCGACGCGACCGCCTGGCGGCTATGACGGTTGAGTTGGCACAACGAACGCTGACGCCCTCGGCGGCACTGAACGAACTGGACACGATTGCCGCGGGCGTGCACAGCCGCTGCGACATCCTGGCCCGGCGTGCCCTGGCAGCGGATACCTCCCGTCTGGGCCGGGAACGGCTAGGCCGTTACGAGTACAGTCGCCGGTCGAGCGCCTACCGCAACAGCGGCCCCGACTACCTGGGCTGGTGGAGCGCCCGCAGTGGTCGCATGCACTACAACCCCGCCACCACCATCCGCATCAACTCCAAGTCTCCGGGCCTGCGCGCCCCGGGCCTGTCCTCCTCCGGCACCGGCCCGGTGCCGCAGTTCTCCCGTCCGGTCGCCAGCCTGGTCACCGGTTACAGCAGGGCGTCCACCTACACTCCCGCCTCCAGCAGTAGCGGTTACCACGGCTCCGGCTCCTCCAGCCACTTCAGCGGCGGTCACAGCAGTCACAGCAGCTTCCACGGCTCCGGCTCCTCCTCCCGCTTCTGAGCGAGACCAGCAGTGCGCGGTCAGCAATCCCGGGGGCGCCCGTGTCCGATCTGATCGTCCGTTGGGGCGGCCTGCGCGCCGTCATGGCGCTCGCCGGCAAGTTCTTGATCGTCGTGGTGCTGGGCCTGGTGGTCCCGCTGTACATCGCGGCACCCTTCGGCGCTACGCACACCCCGGCGGTAGAGATCCACGATGAGGCCGAGGTGGTCGACGACGC
>NZ_QMIN01000071.1:0-46083 GCF_003287795.1 Actinomyces sp. Z5 | reverse complement strand
GACATCCGCCTGGCCGTGTTCACGACGGACGACGTCGACCCCTACGCCAGCTCCGACACCGTCTTCAACGACGCCGTCCTCGGCTACGCGCTGAATCGGCAGCCGTCGTGGATCTCCACCGCGGACCCCGACGTCTGGGCCGACGGGCTGGTGATACTCGCGGTGTCCCCGCAGGGGCGGTGGGTCGGCTGCTACTTCGGCGAGGACGTCAAGGTCGGCAAGTACACCGAGGGAAAGATCCAGGACGCCGCGAGGGGCTCCTTCCGCATGTCGCAGTGGGAGGCCGGCCTGGAGGCCATGGCCCAGCGCACCGCCGAATCGCTCGGCAAACCCATCACCTCGGCGCGGGCGGCGGTACTCGTGACCTGCCTGAGCATTGCCGCCGCCCTCGCCCTGCTGGGACTGATCTTCTTCTGCCGCAACGCGGCGCGCGATTCCCTGCGGCAGGCCCGGCGGTGCTTCGCCCAAGTAACCGCGGACTACGACGCCACCCAGATCCGTGCCGGCACCGTCCCCGCCGACAACGCATACGGCGCCCAGGTGCTCGCCCGCTTCGCCTGGTTCGAGGAACGGTACGTGCAGTTGGTGCGTCTGTTCCGTGAGTTCGGCGAGCCCCGTGGGGCTCAGTGGTTCGCCCTGGGCTGCTTCAGGGATGCCGCGGAGTTGGAGGACAGGGCGAAGGAACTGGACCGGCTCGACGACGTCATCGCCGCGGCCTCTACCTTCCTCACCCTGGGCCCCGGCTGGGAGGAGGTGTGGGAGAACGAGCAGGGGCCGGTGCGCGAGGATCTCGGCTCCTACGCCGCGCTGTGCGCCTCCGTCGCCTTCAGCACGCAACGGGCCAAGGTGAGTTTCGATGTCGCGCCGGACCGCGATCTGGTCCGGGAACGCCGTGACCGGCTGGCGGCCATGACGAGCGAGCTGGTCTCCGGGGCCCTGACGCCGTTGGCGGCCCTGGACGAGCTCGACGCCATGGACTTGGACGTTCACCACCGCTGCGGCGACCTGGCCTGGCGGGCGCTGGCGGCGGACACCTCCAGTACGGGCCGCAAGCGGCTGGCCCGCTATGAGAAGGACTACGCGCAAGGCAAGTACGCCGGCGAGAGCGCCGACTATCAGGGCTGGTGGTCCTCCTCGGCGCGCAGCGAGCGCCACCACTACGACCTGGCCACCACCATCCGCATCAACTCCAAGTCGGTGGGCCTGGACGCCCCGGGCCTGTACGACGCGGCTGTGCGCCGATCAGGTGCCCATGACGCGGGGGCGTACGGCGCGAACTGGCCGTACTCGGGGTCCGGCGCCTCCGGCGTCGGCGCGGTGCCGCTGTTCTCCCGGCCCGTCGACGGCCTGGTCACCGGCTACAGCAATATCGCATCCCCCTCGTCCAGTTCCTCCTCCGGCGGGTCCGGCTCCTCGAGCGGCTTCGGCGGCGGCAGCTTCTCCGGTTCCGGCTCCAGCTCTCACTTCTGAGGCGAACGACGGCGCTGTGCGGTCGGCCGGGGGCGCGTGGAGCCGGCCGCCTTCGGTACAGGCGCAGTCCGCGACCGGCGGTTGCCTCGGCGCGCCGCGGTCCGCCGCCCGTGGCTGGTCCCACCCGGTAGGCTGGCGCGCATGTCGAAGAAGAACCGCCAGCGGCGTCGCGACGGCGACCGCAAGGCCGCCAAGAAGCAGCAGATCCCCTTCGTGGCTCGCCCCTTCGCCGGGCTGCCCGCCGAGCCGGACCTGGTGGCGATGATGCAGATCATCCCCGCCGCCTCCATGACGGTGCGCCTGGACGCCGACCACGGCGGCCAGGAGGTCCAGCTGGTCACGCTCCTGCCCGAACTGGCCCGCTCCCTCAAGCGCGCCGACGGCCGGGTGCTCGTGGCCATGCAGAGCACCGTCCGCTCCGGGGACGCCAGCCGAGACGTGGCCGCCGCCCTGCTGGAGGCGCTCGATCTCGAACCCGGCACCGGCCTCGCGCCCAGCGGCCTGCCCGAGCCGGGTGAGCGCCTCCAGGACATCCTCGACCCCGACTTCACCCCCAGCATCGACGTGCGCGAGTCCTTCGACTTCTGGCTCACCGCCGAGCAGGCCGAGGAACCCGAGGCGCTCCGGATCGTGGAGGACGCCAAGGAGGGGATCGCCCCCACCGTGCCGGTGCCCGGCGTCGAGCACGCCTACTGGTGCCGCATGAACGGCAAGGAGTTCGTCCGCTGGGTGCGCGGCGAGGACGAGGACGCCTTCTTCAACGCCTTCGCCCGCATCCACGCCGCCCGCGAGTCCGACCTGGAGGAGGGCGCCCGCTTCCTCGGCGCCTTCCGCGCCTGCGGCCTGGCCATCCCCGTGTGGGAGCTCGTGCCCGGCACCGAGGCCGAGGAACTCACCGAGCCCATGCGGGCCATGGCGCAGCGGCTCGAGGCCGCCCTCGCCGACGACGCCCCGCTCGACGCCGAGGCCCGCCGCGCCAAGGCCGGCATCATCTCCCGTCAGGTGAACCTGTAGGGCGAGGGCGCCCCGCCGGCCGGACGCCCCGCCGTCGTGAGGGCCGGCCGCAACGGCCGACGGCGCTCACGAGCCTGCGGCGGGGTGCCCAGAGCCGCGACGACTGGGCGTCAGCGCTTGCGCCGAGGCCCGGCGTCGGGTCAGGCGTAGCGGCGGGCGAGTGCCACCGCCTGGGGCCCGTAGCCGCCCCCGAACAGGAACACGTGAATCATCAGCAGGTGCAACTGGTGCAGCCCCACGCGCTCGCGCCAGCCTTCCGCCAGCGGTGAGACCTCGTTGTAGCCGGCCACGATCCGCTCCAGATACGGCTGCCCGAACACGCCCAAGGCCGCCAGGTCGGTCTCCGCGTGCGCACCCTGGGCGAGCGGGTCGATCAGCACGCCCACGGTTCCGCCCGCCCCGCGGTCCGCGCCGGCGGGAGTCCAGTCGGCCACTTCCGCCGTCGGCACCCACAAGACGTTGCCGGTCCACAGGTCGCCGTGCGTACGCGCCACGGCGACGCCGTCGCCCCGCTCGGCGGCGGCGCGGCGGGTGAGGCGGGGCTGGGCGGAGTCGAAGTCGCCGTCGGCCAGGCGCGCGCAGACCCGCTCCAGCAGGGCGGCATCGGCGGCGGAGAGCGTGCCCGCATCCCGCCCCGGCCCGATGTAGGGGGCGATGCGGTCCGCGGCGTAGAACTCACCCCAGCGGCGCGGCGTGCCGGACTCGGCCGCGTGCGGGCGCAGGCGGATGTTGCTGCGCCCCATCTGGGTACGCCCGTCCCAGCCGGGCGGGGCGCACCCGAAGGCCGGCGCCCCGGCGGCGTGGGTGACGGCCAGAGCCCGCCCGAAGGCCTCGGCCGCCGCCGGTGTCACCCGAGAATCGGCGAGCCGCGGCTCCTCCAGCCAGCCGTCGCCGGCGCGCGCGGGAACCACGCACGCGCCGCCGTCGGCCATGGCCTGGCCGAGCCAGGCCAGTCCCTGCGCCTCCAGACGGGTGGCGCCGGGCAGATCGTCCTGCTTGCGGAATACGGGTCGGATACTCACCCGCCCAGCATTCCACGCGGTCGCGCTCAGGTGGTCGAGGCCCGGTACACCTCGGCGATCGAGGCCTCCAGAGCGGCGTCGAACTCCGCCTGGGTCTGCGAGACGTCCAGACCCTCCAGCAGGGCGCGGGAGAAGCTGGCGATCAGGCCGCGGTTGCGGGCCAGGCGCCGGACGGCCTCGGCGCGGGTGTAACCGCCGGACAGGGCGGCCACACGGGCGACGCGCGGGTGGCGCATGAGTGCGTGGTAGAAGTCGGTCACCGAGGGGATGGTCAGCTTGAGCACCACATCGCGGCCTTCAGGCAGGTCGTCCAGGTGGGCGTTGAGCGAGGCGAGCAGGAGCAGCTCGATGCCGGTCTTGTCCGGGGCGTGGATGTCCACCTCGGGCTCTATGATGGGGGTGAGCCCGGCGTCGAGGATCTTCTCCGCGATCTCGAACTGCTGATCGACGACGGCGGCGACGCCCTGAGTGTCGGCGTGCAGGATGACCGAGCGCATCTTCGTGCCGAAGACATGCTTGTCCACGGCCTTGGCCAGGGTGTCGTCCAGGCCCGGGATGGGCTTCATGACGCGGGCGCCGTGAGCCTCCTCGGCCAGGCCCTTGTCCACCTTCAGGAAGGGAACGATGCCCTTGACATCCCACAGGTAGTCGGCAGTGGGGCGGCCCTCGACCTCGGAGTCGAGGGTGCGCTCGAACAGGATGGCGGCGAGGATCCGCTCGGAGGTGAAGGCGGGGCTGGTCATGACGCGGGTGCGCATGGCGTGGACCAGATCGAACATCTCCTCCTCGCTGCTCCACGCGTCGGGTTCGATGCCGTATGCCTTCAGCGCGCGCGGGGTAGAACCGCCGGACTGGTCGAGGGCGGCAATGAAGCCGGCGCCGTGCCGGATCCGGTCCATCTGGGCGCGCTGGTCGGGGCGCGATTGGGTGGGCATGATGTGCCTCCTGGCTGGATTGTGCGAGTGCTCGGGACGACGTTGTCGCGGCGTTGGCGGCTGGGCCAGCTCGGGCACAAACAATTATATGCGAGAACGGTTCTCATAAAAAGAGTCGATTGCGGGCAATAGTGGTCGGCGTGGCACCGGCGGCGCGGCGGCGTGGTGCCGCGTTTGAGTCGGTCCGCCGGGACTCCGCCCCTGCCGACCCCGACGGCTTGCCGCGCCCGGCACCGCGCGCCGGGAGTGCCGGGCTGCCGTGCGACGTCGTCTAGGCCGCAGCCGACACGGTGCGGTCGGGTAGTACCTCGGCGGCGAAGATCTCCCCCGGATGTCCGAGCGCGCCGTCGCGCCCGCAAGCGCCCAGCGTGAACCAGATGGCCTCCACCGCGTCAGCCAGCTGCTCGCTTGCGGAGGATTGCTCGGAGTCCCGGGAGGCGCGCGCCGCACGCCGCCAAGCCAGATACTCGGCGGGCTCACCGTTGGGACCACCGAGAAGATCTGGTGCGTGCTCCTCCGGGGTCTGTCGCACGGCGTCCTCGATGCCGTTCCACGCGCCCGTCGTGCTCTGGCTGCTCGCCCTGCCCCCCTGCGTGGGCTCCCAGTAGGCGCCCAGGGCGGACACGAATCGCGGCACGGCTGGATCGGTGTTGATCCGACTCAGTCCGCGCCCGGCGGCGCGCGTGAGTCCGTGGGGAGCCAGGCTGAGGAAGTCGAAGACCGCGTCGTGCATGGACAACAGATCGAGGCGGGTCTCCGGGTAGGTACTGCCGGTATCACCCGGTTGCGGCGCCCACCGCCCGTACAGGTTCAGATTGCGCAGGCCCAGGACGATCTCGTACAGGCGGCCGAGCCCGACCGCGAGTGTGGTGGTCACCGAATCGCGGTTGACCTCCGACAGGCCGCCACTGCGCGCTACGCGTACTCCGGTGGCCAGCAAGTCGCGCACTACTGCCGATCGGTAGCGGAGCTCGAGGTCTTGCTGCCGGGAGAGCGCCGAGTTGAACATGACCCAAATGTTATCGGCCCGATGCGAAACCGTGGCGAGGCGCGCTGGGTGACGGCACGTTGGCGCGGGAGCAGTGCCGTGAACCGGCGCGGCGCATGCACTTTGCGGCCCGACTCATGCGCTTTACGACCTTGGGGTACGAAATACGACCCCGGGGTGGTCGTGAAACGCACCCCGGGGTCGTAAATCGCAGGCTGAGTGGCACGACGACGGCGGCTACCCCTATGCCGGCTCCGCCGCGGCCTTTGCCCGGACCTCGCTGCCCTCCCGCAAACGATCGTTGGCGCGCTCCACGTCCAGCCGCGAGAGCAGGAACAGGATGATGCCGTTGACGATCGCCGGGATCCACAGGTACATGAAGTACAGCATGTTGATCGCCGAGTCGGGCTGGACCGGCGCGTTGGCGATGTAACCGCTCGCGGCCAGCAGCCAGCCCGCGAGCGCTGTGCCGAGACCGCCGCCGATCTTCACCCCCAGCGAGGTGCAGGAGAACATCAGTCCATCGATCCGCTTGCCCGAGCGCAGGAGGGTGTGCTCGGAGGCCTCCGCGATCAGCGCGTTGACCGTGCCCTGCAGTGGGCTCATACCGATGGAGGCGATCCCGGAGCAGATCAGCATCAGTGGCAGGCTGCCCGCGTAGGCCGCCGCGACCACCCCCAGCCGCCCGAGGACCGCGATGATGTAGCCGACGATGTTCACCCGGTACATGCCGCCCACCCGGGAAACCACCCAGGGGGTGGCCAGCAGGCCCGCTATCAGCGGGATGTTGATGGCCCAGGCGAACACACCCAAAAGGTTCGCGTTGCCCAGGATGTAGGTCATGAAGTAGATGCCCATGTTCAGCGTGGCGGTGAAGATCTGGGTCATCAGGAAGACCACCAGGATGATCAGGTAGTACTTGTTGGCCAGCAGCAGCTGCATGGACTCCTTGAACGGCAGCTTCTCGTCGGCCCCGCCTGAAGCCGCGGCGTCGGCGGCCGCGGCGCGCTCGGCGTCCTCGGCGGGCATGTCGGAGCGGTCGGCGAGCTCCTCGGGGGACAGCTCCCGCACGGACATCACCGACAGGGTGTTCACGGCCAGGCCGATGAGCGCGTAGATGATGGCGATCGTCCGCCAGCCCTCGGCGCCTCCACCCAGCAGCTCCACACCCTTAACCGTGAAGGTCTGGATCAGCAGGCTGGTGCCGAAGGCGAACATGAAGCGGATGGAGCCCATCTGCACCCGCTCGGCGCTGTTCTTGGTGATCAGCGCGGTCAGCGAGGAGTAGGCGATGTTGTTGGCCGTGTAGAACACCGAGTTCAGCAGCGTGTAGGCGATGAAGAACCAGGCGTACTGGGCGGTCTCGCCCAGGCTGGGGGGAATGGCGAAGACGGCGATGATCATCGCCGCACAGCCCACGAAGCCCCACAGCATCCAGGGTCGGGCCTTGCCCATACGGGTGCGGGTGCGGTCCAGCAGGGTGCCGAAGAGGATGTCGGAGAAGCCGTCGAAGAACTTCGACAGCATCATGAGCGTGCCGATCACGCCGGAGTTCAGCCCGACCGTGTCGGTCAGGTAGATCATGACGAACGCGGACAGCAGCGCGTACACCACGTTCCCGGCCACGTCACCGGAGCCGTATCCGACCTTGTTGTACCACTTGAGGTACTTCTTCTCTTGCATCAGTTGACCTCGCTGTGAGTCGAGCCCGCGAGTACGGAATCGCCGCGGGCGGGGGTGATGGATGGGAGGAGGAAGAGACGAATGCCCAGGTCGGTCAGGCGCCCCGGGACCACCCGGTAGATGTCCCGCAGGGCGGGGCCGCAGGAGGCGGAGCCGATCCCGGCCATGGCCCGGTCCAGGCACAGCACCGTGGCGCCGCACGGCCGCAGCTCGACGTCGTGGCGGGCGCGGGTGAGCTCCTCCTGGGTGTACCGGGAGGCGTTGAAGGACAGTGGTCCGAAACCGGCCGCGGTCAGGGAGGCGACGTCGTCGCTGACGGTGACGTAATCGCAGTCGGCGTGGGAGCCGCCCTCCTGCGGACGCAGGTAGGGCACGTGTAGGGCGTCGACGTCGCTGCGGAAGGTGCCGTGGTAGCCGGCGCGGTGCTTGTCCACGTAGCTCTCGTGCGGGCCGAGCCCGTGGTAGGCGACAGCAGTCATGGACGGCGGCAGGAACAGGCGCAGGCCCAGGCGCGGCAGCGGCGGGAAGTCCGGGTCGAGCATGACCCGCGCGTCCAGCTCGATCAGCCCGGAGGGGGTGATGGTCCACGTGCCCGCCGCCCGCAGCACCGGCTGCACCGCGGGCGCCCCGACCGACAGCTCCGTGTGCACGACGACGGCGTCCGCGCGCTCCTCGGCCTCCACCCGGTAGGCGCGGGTGGTGGTGCGGTGGTATTGGGCGGTCTCCCAGTCCTTGCGCACCTCGGCGTCGTTGTCCGTGGGGGCCCGCCAGGTGTTGATCTCCATGGGGCGGGTCAGCAGGCTGCGGCCGCCGACGACGAGCCGGCTGAGCAGGCCGGTGCGGGTGTCGAACTCATAGTTGAAGGACTCCCCGGCCACCACCAGCCCGGTCGGGCCCGCCGTCGTGACCGTGGGCGTGGCCGCCGTCGTGCCCGACGACGGCGCACCGGCCAGTGCGGCCAGCCGGTCCAGTACGTGGTGGCGCGAGTGGGCGTTGCGCAGCGGCACCTCGTCAAAGCCCAGCTCGTGCCCGGCCTCCAGCAGCGGCGCCGCGGCCTTGAGCCGGTAGGAGACCAGTAGGTGGCAGCGGCCGGACTCGGGCACCCTCGCGGCGCAGGGGATGGTGACGGCGGTGTGCGGCGGCACCGAATCCGGCAGCACCAGCTCACCCGAGTCGACGACGACGCCGTCGCGCCGAACCTCGTAGCGGACCTCCAGGTAGCCGGCCAGGTCGGTGGCGTCCAGGTCGTTGCGCAGCGTGAGGGTGCCAGCGTCGGCGTCGAAGGCGAGCACGCGCGCGGGCCGCTGCACGTTCTTCAGCTCCAGCAGGCCGGTGTGGGGGACGCGGTCGGGGGACACCAGACCGTCCACGCAGAAGTTCCCGTCGTGCAGTAGCTCCCCGCTGTCTCCGCCGTACAGGTAGACGGGGCGACCGTCGTCGGCGGTCCCGGCACGGATGGCGTGGTCGCACCACTCCCACACGAAGCCGCCGCACATGCGCGGCTCGGCGAGGATCAGCTCCCAGTACTCCTCCAGGTCGCCGGGGCCGTTGCCCATGGCGTGGCAGTACTCCACCAGCAGGAAGGGCTTGTCCGGATCGGCGTCCAGGTAGGCGTGCACCTCGTCCAGCCCCGGGTACATGCGCCCGTACAGGTCGATGTCGGAGTAGTCGTAGGCGCGCTTGGAGTCGCGGTAGAAGGCGCTCTCGTAGTGAGTCACCCGGGTGGGGTCGGCGGCCTTGATCCAGGCCAGCGCCGCCTCGAAGGTGCAGCCGTAGGCGCACTCGTTGCCGGCCGACCAGGAGATGACGCTGGGCCGGTTCTTCTCCCGCTCGACCATGGCGCGCACCCGGTCCAGGGTGGGCTCGGTCCACTCGGGGTTGTCGGCGATGGGCTCGTTCCAATGCTCCACCTGGCTGTCCCAGGAGGAGTCGGCCAGCACCCGCACCTGGGTGCCGTGGGACTCGACGTCCGCCTCGGACATGACGAAGAACCCATAGGCGTCGCACAGTTGGTAGAAGCGCGGATCGTTGGGATAGTGGGCCGTGCGCACCGCATTGATGTTGTGCTGCTTCATTAGGCGCAGGTCGCGCAGCATGTGCTCGACGTCGATCGTCGGCCCGGTGACCGGATCGGACTCGTGCCGGTTTACGCCGCGTAGGGTGGCCGGGGCGCCGTTGACGTACAGGACGGCGCCCGCGGTGGTGACCTCGCGCAGGCCGACCTGCTCGGTGATGACCTCTCCGGGGGTGGTCAGGTGCAGCGTGTACAGGTAGGGGTCCTCCGCGCACCACAGGTGCGGGGAGGCGACGCGCAGGGCGGCGGCGTGGGTGTACGGGGAGCCGGTGTCGGCGGGTTCCAGCTCGCCGTCGGCGACGACGGCGCCGGCGGCATCGCGCAACTCGAGGCGGGTGGGGACCGGCTGGCCGCGGAAACCGGCGCGGACGGTGACGGTGGCGGCGTCGTCGACTGCGGTGGTGATGGCGTAGTCGAACAGGCAGTCCTGCGGGCGGTCCAACAGGTAGACGTCCCGGAAGATGCCGGAGGTGCGGAACTTGTCCTGATCCTCCAGGTAGGTGCCGTCGCACCACTTGAGCACGAGCACGGCCAGCCGGTTGGTGCCCGGGATCAGGAAGTCGGTGACGTCGAACTCGCTGGTGGCGTGGGAGACCTGGCTGTAGCCGAGATAGCGGCCGTTGAGCCACACGTAGAAGCAGGAGTCGACGCCCTCGAACACCAGGTGGGTGCACGGCGCCGCGGCCGGGGCGGCGTGCTCGAAGTCGAGCAGGTAGGTGCCGCAGGGGTTGTCCTGCGGAACATAGGGCGGGTCCAGGGGGATGGGGTAGCGGTAGTTCGTGTACTGGTGGTGGTCGTATCCCTGGTGCTGCCAGCTGGAGGGGACCGGGATGCGAGCCAGGTCGGTGGTGGGGGCCGCTGGCGCCCAGAAGTCCTCGGGTACGGCGTATGGGCCCGGGTAGTAGGCGAAGGCCCAGTCGCCGTTGAGCAGCTGAAAGCGGTCTGAGGTCTCTCGCTGCCAGGGCGCACCGTGGGTGGGCGCGGAGGCGGGGACGTAGTAGGCGCGGTGGGGGAGGGTGCCCTCGTGCAGGACGGTGAGGTCCTCGTGGTGCCCGGGAAGGATCATCGTTGACTCTCCTGTGTGCGGTAGCGGACCGGGCGGGTCCGCCTGGGTTCGGGGCCGGACGACGCCGGTGGCGCCGGCGCGAAGTGCCTGGGCGGCGGGGCTCTGGCGCCCCACACATGTCGACGTTAACATAAGGGGGTACGGCTTGAGAAGGTGCGAGTTAGTTCAGTAATTGGTGGGGTAACTCGAAGGTGTCATTGAGGAGGCGTACATCTGCTATGATGACGTTATCACTGCCGTGGGCGTGGATTGGGCTGCCGCTTGCGCCCGGACGGGCTGCTAGGCTCACGAAGGTGGCTGGGAGAAAACGCGATCGAGGTGCACCGTCGGTCGCCGACGTTGCCCGCCTGGCGGGCGTCTCCTCCCAGACCGTGTCCCGTGTCTCGGCCGGCGCCACGAACGTGCGCCCGGACACCCGGGAGCGGGTGCTGCATGCCATGCAGCAGCTCGGCTACGCGCCCAACCGTGCCGCCCAGGCCCTGCGCAGCGGATCCTTCAAGGCCATCGGTGTGCTCACCCAGCAGATCCTGCGCACCGGCGAGGCTCAGACCACTAATGGCGTGTTACAGGCCGCCTGGGAAGCCGGATACACCGTGTCGATGGTGCAGGTGGACCGCCCCCAGTCCGAGGACATGGGGGCGGCCGTCCACCGGTTGGCCGCGCAGGCGGTGGACGGGCTCGTCGTCGTCCAGGCGGGGCGGGCGGGCCGTGAGCACCTGGCGCTGCCCGCCGGTATGCCGGTGGCCGTATCCGACTCGGCGCTCGTGGGCTATTACCCGTCGGCGTCGGCCGATCAGGTCGGGGGTGTGCGCGCCGCGGTGGGACACCTGCTCCAGCTCGGGCACCGCACCGTCCATCACATCACCGGGCCGGCCGACTCGCAGTCGGCGCTGATCCGATCGGCCGCCTGGGCGTCCTGCTTGGAGGAGGCCGGCCGGGAGGTGCCCGAGGCCATCTCCGGTGACTGGGACGCCGCCGCGGGCTATGCCGCCGGGCGGAAGCTGGCCGCCGACCCGGAGGTGACGGCCGTGTTCTGCGCCAACGACGAGGTGGCCATCGGCCTGATCCGCTCCCTCCATGAGCAGGGGCGGCGCGTGCCCGAGGACGTGTCCGTGGTCGGCTTCGACGGTCTGGAGCTGGGCGAGTACTGCTTCCCACCGCTGACCACCATTCGCCAGGACTTCCACCGGGCGGGCGTGGAGATGGTCAACCTGGTCCTCGAGCAGGTGGCCTCCGGCGTGCAGGACGGCAGCAGGCGCATCGTCATCCCCACCGAGCTGGTCGTGCGCGGCTCCACCGCCCCGCCCGCTCGCTGACGTCCGGCTCCGGCCCCACTTCGCCTGCTTGGACCGCCGGGCTGCACTTGGACCGCCCCAGACGCGCTTGGTTTCCAAATCGGCCCTAGGTCCTATTGTGTAAGTGCTTGGGTGGCGGTGTGTGGATGTTGAGCCTGTCGGTTGGACCCCTGTTCCCCCGTTGGACCCCTGTTCCCCCGTTGGACCGCCGTAGCCGCCGGTTACAGCGGTCCATCGGGGCGTGGGCGGTCCATCGGGGCGTGGGCGGTCCAACGGGGCGGTGCAAGACCCACTCGCCCCCTTCGACGGGCGCACACCAAGCCCACTCAAGCTGGGGCCCCGTAGCCACCAGATACGACGAACTCGCCATCCGCTACCAGACCACCACCCACATCGCCAGCACCGACCCACCAGCACACACGACTTACACAACACGACCTAGCCCTCGCCGGTGACGGCCTTTGTGCCGAATTCGGAGCATCATTCCGTCCCACGGCGGGGCGCCCGGGCACACACCAGCCACACCCAACAATCGGAAGAGCCCCTAAAGCACCGTGCTCACACCGATGCTCCAAAGAAGTCACGTGGCGAAAGCGAACGTAGTTTCGGCGTCGGCCAGCCGCTGCGCCCGACGAAGAGGAAGCGGAGTCCGACGTCGTCATTGCGCTGGGGATGGAGAATCAGCCTCGGTCATAGACGTGGTCGCGGTTGCCGACATCAAGCGCAAGCACCACCAGCCGGGAGTCCTGGATGTCGCAGATCACGCGGTAATCGCCTATTCGATACCGCCACAGTCCTGCCAGCCGCCCGGTTAACGCCTTGCCGCGGATGCGTGGATCTCCGGTGCGTACCACCGCCGTGAGGGCATCGCGGATACGGCGCGCCACCTGTGGGTCCGTTTTCCGCAGCCAGCGGACGACGTCGGGATCGTACTCGAGCCGCCAGTTCGTCATGAGATCGTGTCGATGGCGTCAGCGGCGGGGTCGCCCTCAAGCCCCAGTTGTTGATCGACTTCCTCGGCGGAAATGGCGGTTGCCCTCCCGGCGCGGTGCGCGGCCGCGCGATCCGAGATGCGCTGTTCCCATTCCAACGCGGCGAGATCGCGTTCGAGAACCTCACGCACGATATCGCCCTGGCTCCTGCGCGTCGTGCGGGCCAGGGCGGCTACGCGGTCACGTAGGTCTTTAGGGAGCCTGACGGAGATCGGGCTGCCGAGTGTCGAAGACATGCCTACATCGTATGCATTGTTTACAACGTAAACAACGTATACAACGTAGGTAGTTCGGTATCCGTGATCGCCCCTGATTCGTGCTGGACCACTGCTAGCCGACGGAACGGCCAGTGATGACCTTGCTCATGAAGCCGATGGGAGGGGCCTCGACACCCACGGGGTGCATGCCCCGCGCGGTGCGCGGCCGCGCGATCCGAGATGCGCTGCTCCCGGTGTCACATGGTCAACCGCTCGTCGAGCAGGTGTCGGGCGGGCACTCCCAACGCCCGGAGCGTGTGCCGCATCGCCAGTACCGCCGGTGCGGGGCCGACGACGACGAAGCGCCCGTGGGCGAGCAGATCGGCGTCCAGGAGCGCGGCGAGATCGGCGCGCGTGTAGCGATGCCTGTGATGGTTGTAGTGGAAGGTGGGGTTGTGTCGGGCCAGGGAGCTAAGCACGTCGTCGTAGTACAGGTCCTCCGGGCGGGAGACGGAGTGCAGCACCATCACCCGCCGGGAGGCGGCGTAGGCCTGGGCGAGTCCCACTAGGGGCGCGATGCCGGTGCCCATTCCCAGCAGGACCAGGGAACGATCCTCGGCGGCGATGACCCGGTTGAAACGGCCGAAGGGGCCCTCGAGCGTGACGTCTGCGCCGACCGGCAGCCGCGACAATTGGGAGGTGAAGTCGCCCGCCTCCCGGATTGTCAGGACCAGGGGCGCGGGGCTTGCGGTCGTCGGACTCTCCGCGGCCGCCGAGGCCCGGGCGTACTCCGGGGCGAAGGTGACCGAGAAGGGGTGGGCCTGGGCGGGCAGTCCGGGGGTGTGGAAGGTGACGAAGCAGAAGTCGCCGGGCTCGTACGCCGTCGCGCCCGCTGCCGGCGCGATCACTACCTGGCGGGTGGTGTCGTTCAGGGCGGTGTTGGCGATTACGGTGCCTTGTCGGCTCGGCGCCGCCGGGGCGATCAGCTTGCCCCACAGGTATACGGCCAGTGCGGCGAGGGTGTACAGGTCGAGGGCGATGACGAAGCCGGTCGCGGCGCTTACCCGCGGAATGACGTGGACGTGCAGCACCACCAGGCCGATCATCACGAAGTTGAGCCGGTGGATCCACACCGAGGCCTCATGGGTGAGGAAACGCCCGAGCCGTCTCTTCACGGCCGCCGCTAGGGGCAGGCGATCCACCAGCCAACCGCTCATGAGCAATGCCGCGTATACGACGCCGAAGATGGCCAGATACCAGGCCACGCGACCCGACCAGTAGATGATCGGGTGCATGGTGAACAGGCTGAGTACGTGGGCGGAGGCGAGCAGCAGGGCGAGCACACCGAGCACCCCGTGCAACTGGTAGAGGGCCGGCAGTCCGATGCGCCGATCCAGGGCCCGCGGGCGCGTGCTGAGAGCGACCGAAACCAGCCACCAGGTGTAGGCGGCCACGCCGCAGTCGTACAGGACCAGGTCCCGGGTGGGCGCCAGCAGCTGCGTGTTGAGCAGGAGGATGAGCGGCGCCGGCGCCGCCAGGCTGACCGCCCAGGCGGCCCACCAGGACGGTGGGCGCAGCGCGTCGCGCCGTCCCCGCCGACCGCGCGGCCGCGTCCGTTTCGGCGCGCCATCCTCCTGCCTCGGCGGTGTCATCGCGGCAGCCGGGCGTACGGGGCGAGTCTTCACAGACCGAGGTTTTCGAGCCACGCATCCACATCCGGCTGGGCGTCGGCCGCCTGACTGCCCCGTACCGCCAGGCCGTCCAGCACGGTGGCCTGCGGGTACTGGGCCTCAAGCTGCTGTTGGGTGTTGCCCAGGCCGGAGCCCTCGTGGGTGGTGAAGGGGATGACGGTCTTGCCGTTCAGGTCGACGGCGTCTAGGAAGGTGCGCACCACCATCGGGTACTCGCCCCACCAGATGGGGGCGCCGACGAACACCGTGTCATAGCCGGACACGTCCGGCAGCGGGTCGCGGATCTCGGGGCGGGCGTCGGCGTCGAGCTCCTCCTGGGCGACCTCGGTGGTCTCCTGGTAGTCACTCGGGTAGTCCGCGAGCGGGACGATCTCGTAGGAGTCGGCACCGGTGCGGTCCTGGATCATCTGGGCGATGCGGGCCGTGTTGCCGACGGTCAGGTCGCCCCCGTAGACGCCCTCGGTGCGGGAGAAGTAGACGACCAGGATCGAGCTGTCGCCCGCCGGGGTGTTCTCGGCGTCGGCGGTCGGCCGCTGGGAGGGCGCCGCCGGGGCCGCCGAGCGCGATGCGGATGTAGACGTCGTCGCCGAGGGCCTTACTGCCAGCTCATAGCCGACGACGGCGGCCACGACCACGGCAAGGGCGCTAACAAGCGCGACGATGCGGGCGCGCTGGGACATGGAATCACTCTCCGGTGGTGTTGTAGGAATGCCCATGGCCAGAGGGCCTATGAATGAAGACTATTGAGGGCCGGCCCAGTCAGGGAGGGCCGGTGAGGGCCTGGATGACCTGCATGACCCGCGCGGTGAAGCGCCCCTTGAACGCAGTTCTGCCGAACGCGCAGGGGCCGCGTCGCGACAGCGCCTTTTCGACGTCGGCGTCTTAGGCTGGCCCCATGAGCGAGTACTTCGGGGGCAAGCGGGGCCAGGCCGCGCCACGGGGACTCCCGGAGAGCGGGCGGTCAGAACCCTGGACTCCCTTCCCGGGGCGCCGACCGGATACGGTTTCCAGCGCCGACATTCCGGGCCGGTCCCGGCCGCGGGAGCGCTCGCACGGCCGTCATGTGGCACCGCCGGCGCCCGAGCACGTGCGCTTCGGGCTGCCGTTCAACGACATCCTGCCCCTGTGGCACGACGGCGCCGACATCACCTGGCACCGTCCCGCCGATGCCGTCGACTTCGCCTCCATCCTCGGCCTGGGGTACGTGCAGACCGAACCCGGCCCCACGGCGACGCCCAACGGCTGGCAGGAACTCGTCGAGACCGCCACCCTGCTGCCGGCCGCTCCCGACTCCGACGACGGCCCGGTGCTGCAGTTGCGTGCGGCCACGCCGGCGGGCCGCCGCGCCATCAACGACCCGGGTGACGGCGCCCCCATCCGCCTGTCGCCGGCGCTGCCGGCCCAGGAGGCCATGGGAGTGGCGAGCGGCCTTGACCACACCCGCTTCGCCGTCCACATCGGTCGCCTCATGCTGCGGGCGGCGCGCGACGGCGCGATCCTGCTGTTCACGCTGCGCGCCCCCCGCGATCCCGAGGCTCACCACCTGCTGTCCGTGCCCAGCGAGGTGGATGCGCGCCAGGTCATGCATTTCCACCTGGGTACCTTGTTGGACATGGACGACGGCGCCTGGGCGCACGCCAAGCGGGCCGACAACATGACCCTGCTGGATCTGGACATCCCCTACCAGAGCCTGCTGTCCAAGAGCGGTCAAGGGGGCCAGGGGCTGGAACTCGAGCGCCTGACCGACATGGCCCGTCCGGTCGTCGAGTGTCTGCTGCGCCCGGGCTTCCCCTTCGCGCTGGGGTTCTCCGTGATCCTGCCGATGGGGCGCTGACGGGTCTCGTAGCCGACCCCGCGCCCGCCAGGTGGAGCGACGTTGCAATTCCCCGCCTGCTCCACCAGGCTCGTGCTTATGAATACACATCCCGGCCCCGCAACGCGTGCCGGTAGCCCATTGGACTCTGACCCGGCTGACGCCGCACGACGTCTGCCTGTGCCGCGCGATCCGGCTGCCGCCTACCAAGTGGTGATGGTGTGTACCGGCAATATCTGCCGCTCCGCCATGGCCGAGGTCGTGCTCCTCGACCGGCTGCTCGCGGCCGACGTCCCCACCGGCGGGCCCGGCAGCGTCGTCGTCACCTCGGCGGGCGTCTCCGACGAGGAGTCCGGTAACCCCATGGACCCCCGCGCCCGGCGCATCCTGACCGAAAGTGGCTACGGCGTCGGCGCCGATCCGGCCGCGCGCGCCACCGCGGCCGCAATCGCCGAGCACGCCGCCCACCGCATCGCCGACGCCGAACTGCGCCGGGCCGACCTCATACTGGCCATGACCAGCGCCCACCGGCGTGTCTTGAGGCGCCGCAGCGAGCGCCTCGGCGTCGATCCCGCACGCATCCGCATGTTCCGCGAGTACGACCCGACGGCGGCGGCAGGCACGCCCGGCGCACCCGAACACGCGGCAAACCTGGACGTGCCCGACCCCTGGTACGGCACCATGGCCGACTTCGTCGACACCCTCGCCGTCGTCGAACGCGTCAGCGACGCCCTGGCCCCCGCACTCGCGGAGCTGGTGGGAGCGGCCGGGGCACGGTGAGCGGCCCCGCTGTGCGCTGGCCGGCCGGGCGCTCAGCCCAGCCGCTCGGACAGCCAGCCGGTGAGCGTGGACAGGTACTCCTCGCGCACGGGGGAGGGTGACAACACCAGGTCGTGCACGCCGCCGGGGATCTGCACCACGGTGACGTCCTCGCCCAGGAACCGCGACCGCTCCACGATCTGCTCCACCGACAGCACCGTGTCGCACCGCAGCGCCTCCTGGCGCGAAATACCCGGGCCGCCCGACGCCGTCGAGCAGCACACCAGCACCGGCACGTCGATACCGAGCCCGTGGTGCACTTCCCGCTGCAGGCGGCGGATACCGGCCAGGAATCCCGCCCGCACCGGGAACGACGGCGAGGGCTTCAGTGACAGGTCCCAGTCCCACTCCCCGCCCCAGCGGCGGTGCAGGGTGCGGGCGTAGATGTCCACCTCGATGGGGCCCGGATCCGTATCCACGGGGACGGTGGTGGCGGCGTCGGTGCCGGCCTGTTGTGGAGAGGCCGCCGGTGCGCCCTCGGTGCGCGACTCGGATGGGGCGGCTCCGGCCGGTTCGAGCGCCTTGAGCTCCGCGGGGTTGTCGATGATGCGGTCGGGGTCGCGGCGCGAGAGCAGATCGACGAGGGCCGAGCCGTAGGAGCGCACCAGGCCGGAGGAGTTCAGTTGCAGCCACGGGGAGTTCAGCGTGACCGCCTCGACCGACCCGGGGTGGTCTCCGGCCCAGATGACGGCTTGCAGCCCGCCGGTGGAATGCCCATTGAGCACCACCGTGGAGTGCCCGTGCTCGCTGCGGATGATCCGCAGTGCCTCGGCGATCTCCTCGTCGTGCACGCGCAGGTCGCGCACGTCGTGAGGGGACCAGTAGCCCACGCCCGCCCGACCGCAGGCGCGCAGGTCCAATGCGTAGAACTCGTATCCGGCGTCAAAAAACGCGTCGGCCAGCCAGGTTTGGAAGAAATAGTCGTTGCGACCGTGCAGGTACAGCACTGCGCGCTCATGCCGGGGTGTGCCCGGCCGCCCGTCGGGGCCCGGAGCCGGCACGGCCCCCCGTTGGTGGACGAGCACGGCGTGGTCCGCGCCCGGGGCGGCGGGGGAGTCGGTGACGGGAATGGTGCGCGCGACCCACGGCTCGCCCAGGATGTCGGGCACCGTCTCCGGCAACGGTTCCGGAGCCGACGCGGCTCCGGCAGGTGATGGGTGGCCGAGCGGGTCCGGCGTCGTTGTGGATGCCATGGCTGCATCCTGTCACGGACGGCGACGATCGGTGGCACACGAGTTCGTCTCGGATACACGAGTTTTGGAGGTTTGCACGTGTCCTGCACCTGCAAACCTCCAAGACTCGTGTTCATGGCACAAACTCGTGTACGCGCAGTGATGCGCGCATCGTTTTCGGCCGTCGGCTTGCTCCGGGCCCCGCCCGCCGCCTAACGTAGGCACCGACCATCCAGAGCAACCGAGAGACCTGGCTCATCGACGTTGCAGCAACCCCCGTTCGCGGTGAGGGTGCTACCGCCAGGACCGATGGAGGACCACGTGACGCAATCACCCGCATCCGCGCCACCCGCTTCGGTGGGGGCCGACGGCGCGCAGTCGCCAGCCGGCGCCGTACAGGCAGCGCCCGCGGAACCCATGATCTCCCTGCGCGACGTGCACAAGGTGTACAAGCTCCCGGGCGGGAACACGGTGCGCGCCCTCGATGGGGTGAACCTGGACGTGCATGCCGGCTCCATCCACGGCATCGTCGGAACCTCCGGCGCCGGCAAGTCCACGCTGGTGCGCTGCCTGACCAGCCTGGAGCGCCCCACCTTCGGGGAGGTGCGCGTCGCCGGCAAGAACATGACCGACCTGTCCGCCCGCGACCTGCGCGAGGCCCGCCGCGCCATCGGCATGGTCTTCCAGCACGCCAACCTGCTCGACTCGCGCACCACCGCCCAGAACGTCGCCTACCCGCTGGCACTGGCCGGCGTGCCCAAGGGGCAGCGCCACGACACCGTAGCCCGCATGCTCGACCTGGTGGGTCTGGCCGACCGCGGCTCCTCCTACCCCTCCCAGCTCTCCGGCGGCCAGCAGCAACGCGTCGGCATCGCCCGCGCGCTCGCGGACCAGCCCTCCGTGCTGCTGTGCGACGAGCCCACCAGCGCCCTGGACCCGGAGACGACCCGCCAGATCCTGGGCCTGATCCGGGACGTGCGCGACCGCCTCGGCGTCACCGTCGTGATCATCACCCACGAGATGAGCGTGGTGCGGCAGATCTGCGACTCCGTGAGCCTGCTTCAGGCCGGTCGCGTCGTCGAGTCCGGGCCGATTGAGAAGGTCGTCTCCGACGTCGACTCCCGGCTCTCCCACGAACTCGTCCCCACTCCGGAGATCCCCGACGGGGAGCTCGCCGACGGCGCTGTGGTCATCGACGTCGCGCTCACCTCCCACCCCGGCCAGCCCGCCGCCGCGCAGGTGCTCTCGCTCGCCGCCGAGCGGGGCGCCGACGTCGCCGGCGGTCTGTTCGAGACCCTCGGCACCGCCCAGGTCGGCCGCCTGGCGCTCACCATCCCCGCCGACCAGGCGCCGGGCGTGCTAACCGCCCTGCGTGAGGCGGGCGTCACCGCGGAGGTGCGCGCATGAACAGCCTGATCGCTGCCGCCGGGACTCTCTCCGCGACCGCCCGCGCCGGCGCCCTCGCCCTGGCCTCCAGCGGCGACGACACCTGGTTCAACAACCCCGCCATCCAGCGCAAGCTCGGCCCGGCCACGCTGGAGACCTTCCAGATGCTGGGCGTATCCGGCGCCCTGACGATCGTCATCGGCCTGCTGCTGGGACTGGCGCTGGTCACCACCGGCAAGCGAGGCCAGCACGCCAACCGGGCCGTCTACGAGGTGCTCTCCCAGATCGTCAACATCGGCCGTTCCATGCCGTTCATCATCCTGATGGTGGCGCTCATCCCCTTCACCCGCGCGCTCGTGGGCACCTCTCTGGGCTGGGGTGCGGCCTGCGTGCCCCTGACCATCGGCGCCATCCCCTTCTACGCCCGCCTGGTGGAGACCGCCATCAACGACGTCGACCACGGCAAGGTCGAAGCCGCCCTGATGATGGGCGCCTCCGGCCGCCAGATCACCTGGGGCGTGCTGGTGCGCGAGGCCATGCCCACGCTCATCCAGTCCGCCACGGTCACCCTGATCACTCTGCTCGGCTACACCGCCATGGCCGGCACGGTGGGAGGCGGTGGCCTGGGCGACCTGGCCATCCAGCACGGCTACCGGCAGAACGACCCCGACGTCATGGTGATAGTCGTCGTGCTGATCGTGCTCATCGTCGCCGTCATCCAGGTGTGTGGCGACATGCTCAGCCGGCTGGTCGACCACCGCTGAGCCTCGACCAGCCGGAGTCCTCGGAGCCCCCATGGCCCCAACGGCTCGGCTGCCCCATCCCGGGCCGGTCCCGCGGCGGCACGAGCCGTCCGCCGGCACCCACGTACCCAACCAACCGCAAGCCTTGCAGACACCTGCAGGCACCTTCACGGACAAGGAATCGCATCATGACCTCCACCATCACCCGCCGCAGCGTCCTGGCCGGTGGCCTCGCCTCCGCCGTCGCCCTCACCCTGGCCGCCTGCGGCGGCTCCTCCAGTGACACCTCCACCGACGGATCCGGCACCACGGCCGCCGTCGACGGCATCAAAGTCGACGGCGACACGGCCACCATCACCATCGGTGCCACCCCGCAGCCGCACGTCACCATCCTCCAGTGGGTGCAGGACAACCTGGCCGCCGACGCCGGGCTCAACCTCGACATCGTCGAGATCGACGACTACCAGACGCCCAACACCTCCCTGGACGACGGCTCCCTGGCGGCGAACTTCTATCAGACGCCGAATTTCCTAGAGCAGCAGATCGAGGAGAAGGGCTACGACTTCGTCGCCATCGCCGACGTCCACATCGAGCCCATGGGCATCTACACGGACAAGGGCTACAGCTCGGTCGACGAGGCCGCCGAAGGCGGAACCATCCTGCTCAACAACGACCCCGCCAACACTGCCCGCGGGCTGCAGCTGCTCGAGACCGCCGGGCTGATCACGCTCGCCCCCGACGTCGAGATCCCCACCACCCTGGACGTGACCGACAACCCGAAGAACTTCGATCTGGTGACGGTCGACGGCGCCCAGGTGGCCGCGTCGATGGCCGACGCCGAGCTGGCCGTCATCAACGGCAACTACGCGCTCGACGCCAATCTCAAGCCCAGCGAGGACGCGCTCGTCCTGGAGCAGGGTGAGGGCTCCCCGTACGCCAACCAGTTGGTCGTGCGCACCGCCGACAAGGACAACGAGTACCTGGTCAAGCTCGCCGAACTGCTGAACTCCGACGAACTGCGTACCTACATCGAGGAGACCTGGACCGACGAGTCCGTCATCCCCGCCTTCTGACGCCTCCGCGCCGACGCGACCGCTGCCGGGCCGCTCCGCTCCACGCCCGCAAGGGGTGGGCGGGGCAGCCCGTTCAGTCCACGATGCCGTACAGGCGGTCGCCGGCGTCACCCAGGCCGGGCACGATATAGGCGTGCTCGTTCAGGCGCTCGTCGCGGGCGGCGGTGACGACGGTGACGTCGGCGCGGTCGCCGACGGCTGCCTCCAGGGTCGCCAGCCCCTCCGGGGCGGCGATCAGGCAGATGGCGGTCACGTCGCGGGCGCCGCGCTCCAGCAGATAGTTGATGGCGGCCACGAGGGTGTGGCCGGTGGCGAGCATGGGGTCGACGACGAAGCACTGGCGGCCGGACAGGTCATCCGGCAGCCGATTGGCGTAGGTCTCCACCTCCAGGGTGTCCTCGTTGCGCTTCATGCCCAGGAAGCCGACCTCGGCGGTGGGCAGCAGCCGGGTCATGCCCTCGAGCATCCCCAGGCCGGCGCGCAGGATCGGCACCACGATCGGCCGCGGCTCGGCCAGGTGCCGGCCGGTCGTGGCGGCTACCGGCGTCTGGATGCGGATCTCCTCGGTGCGCACGTCGCGCGTGGCCTCGTAGGCGAGAAGGGTGACCAGCTCGTCAACGAGTTGACGGAAGACGGCCGAGGGGGTCTTCTCGTCGCGCAGGACGGAGAGCTTGTGGTCAATGAGCGGGTGGTCGGCAACGTGCAGGCGCATGGGCCAAGCCTACGACGCCCAAAACGAGCTGAGGGTGGAATAGGCCGGAGCCGGGCGGCGGAGTGTGGTCCCATCCGGATGCCGACAGCCTCACAACACTGGACACGAACGCGTTAGAGGATGAAATCTATGTGTAGTATTAGTGTCGGCTCGACGTCTCGTGAGCGAATTAAGAGACCGTTCGGAAGCCGCGCCATATTCGCATGATATGATGTATCCCACGAAGTGGTGGCGAGTAGTCCTCTCATCCGGAGAGACTCTGTTACGCAGGCCGCTGCGATATTCCCCCTTGGAGGTCGAAGATGAGTCCAACAGGGAAGGCGGCAGCGCGTGTACTAGGCGTGGTCGCGATAATTGCCCTTGCGCTGGCGGTGGCTCCTCAGCTGCATCAATCAGCGGCGCCCCAGTCTGCTGTGGATGCGGACGCGATTGTTGCAGCAATCGAGGAGTACCAGGATGGTTTGGACGATATGTGGACAGATCCGGAGGCCCCGACGGGCTCTGTTTTGACATCCGTGCAGTCCAGCATAATTGAAGTGCGAGACGGGATGAGTGATGACGGAACTCCGGTCACCTCCGCGGCCAGCGAGGTGACTCTGCTTCAGGCGACGGCTCAAGACGATGGTACGGTCCTGGCGGAGGTGAATGTATCCACAACCTTCACCTATGAGGGAGTGGATGATCCTGAGGCGCCCGGTGTTTAGAGTGACCGGCACTTCATCCAACTGACGGTCGATGATGCTGGTAATTGCAGCGTGGTCGAGGACGTTGTTGAAAGCACCGAAGTAGGTGCGGAAACGGGGGATATCCCAGACGACTACTCCCCGGAGCGCTCCTCGGATGCGCGCAGTAGCTCCGCCTCCATGGGAGGCGGTTCGGATACGGTGCCGGCCATGGCGCAGCCTTGGCTTCGGCCTCAGACGGTCTCGGCGGCGCCCAGGTACTCCAGCCAGCGCTCGTAGTGATCCAGGACGTCGTGGGCGACCTGCTCGCGCGACCAGTCCATCACGTCGTAGCCCTGACCGCCGCCGCGGGGACGCACCTCCAGGCGGACGGTGAGGTCGTCGGCCTCGTGGACCACCACGCCGAAGGCCGGCACCGGTGCCTGCACCATGCGCACCGCGTACCGGAAGTGGGAGCCGGTGCGACGCTCGCCCTGAGTCTCGGTCGCCTGCACCAGCGTGGGCGGGGGCGTGACCACGAGGGTGGCGGAGCCCAGGAAGTTGCGCTCGTCGTCGGGATCCTGCGCCTCGGGGCCGGCGACGACGACCTCGGCCACCATATCCTCCTTGCGCAGCTCGTCGGCGACCGCCTCCAGGGCCGGCACGACGCGGTTGGACATGGCGCGCTGGGCGCGGGCCGGGGAGACGACGTCGAAGGTGTGCGACAGCCGGTCGCGCCAGGGGATCCGGTTCATGCCGGCGGCGGTGCCCGTGGCCCCCAGCAGCCGGTTGCGGTTGGCGATGCCGCGGGCCTGCTCGCGGGTGGCCTCGGTGCGCATGGCGCGCCACAGCCCCGCCATGACGGCGATGATCACGAAGGAGAACGGCAGAGCCATGACGATGGTGGCCTGCTGCAGAATGGGGATGCCACCGGCCACGAGCATGGCGATGGTGAGCACCCCGGTCAGGGCGGCCCAGAAGATGCGCAGCCAGGCGGGGGCGTCCTGCGGGTCGCCGTGGTAGGTCGGCAGGGCGCGGCTGGACAGGTTGGCCATGACCAGGGCACCGGAGTCTGCGCTGGTGACGTAGAACAGGATGCCGATGAACAGGGACAGGGCGATCAGGAACTTCCCGCCTGGCAGGTAGCCGAGCAGCGTGTACAGCCCATGTTCCGGCTGCTCCACTGTCAGCTCGGCGAAGTCGAGGTTGCCCGAGCGGATCAGGTCCAAGGCGCTGTTGCCGAAGATCGACACCCACATGGTGACGTAGGAGAAGGGCAGCACCAGGGAGCCGACCACGAACTCGCGCACGGTACGGCCACGCGAGATGCGCGCCAGGAACATGCCGACGAAGGCGGCCCAGGTGATCCACCAGGCCCAGAAGAACAGTGTCCAGCTGTTGAGCCACTCGGTGGGACGGTCGTAGGCGTAGGTCTCCAGGGTCAGGCCGGGGAAGTGGGTCACGAAGTCGCCGATATTGCCGACCAGGGCGTCGATCAGGAAGGCGGTGTTTCCGGTCAGCAGCACCCACAGGGCCAGTCCGACTGCGAGCAGCACGTTGATATTGGACAGCACGCGCACGCCCCGGTCCACACCGGAAACGGCGGAGACGGTGGCCATGATGACGCTCAGTGCGATCAGGCCGATCTGGGTGGCGGTCCCCTGCGGGAGGCCGAACAGGATGGTGAGGGCGACGTTCAACTGGACGACGCCCACACCGAGCGAGGCGGAGATGCCGACTGCCCCACCCACCAGGGCGGCGGCGTCGACGACGTCGCCGAGCAGGCCGTCCACGCGGTCGCCGAGCAGCGGCCGCAGGGTGGAACGGACGGCCAGCGGCTGGTGCCTCCGGTAGGCGAAGTAGCCCAGTGCCATACCGAGGATCGAGTACAGGCCCCAGCCGCTGATGCCGTAGTGGAGCAGGGTCAGCACGATGCCGTTGCGCGCCGCCTCGACGGTCTGGGCGTCACCGGTCGGCGGACTCATGTATTGGGCCACCGGCTCCGCGACCGCGTAGAACATGATTCCCGTCCCCACACCCGCGGCGAAGAGCATGGCGGCCCAGGAGAAGGTGGAGAAGTCCGGGGTGGAGTTGTCCGGTCCCAGGCGGATCTTCCCGAACTTCGACAGCGCCAGGACGATCACGAACACCAGCGCAACTGTCACCAGCAGGATGTAGAAGGAGCCGAACCAGCGTCCTGCCCAGGACACGGCGGCATTGAAGGCGGCGGAGACCGTCTCCGGAGCGACGATGGCGGCGCCGGTGATGGAGGCGATAATGGCCGCCGAGACGGCGAAGACCACCGTGTTCAGACGGCGTTGTTCAGGGGCTTCGGATGTTGCTGGTGTCGTCTGATTGCTGAGTGAATCAGGCACTGGCACTCCTCGATGCATTGGGGATGCACTGGTGATGCATGGGCGCACACGTGGCCGCGTGCAAAAGGCCGTGGTGGCGTTTACAGGATTGTGAATCTTTCAGGGATCTCGCGGATTGGCAAGCGAAAGCGGTCGAAATGCGGGTGGCGGGGGGACTTGACGGCCGCATGAGGTCGGGGATGAACGGGTGTCGGCGAGATTCTTCCCACATTTCCCTTCCGCGCCTCGCAAGCCGCCCGATGTTGCGGTGTTTTCGGGCCGTCGGGTAGGACTTTGGTCCGACTGTGGGGTGGGTGGGTGAACTGTGGCAGGGTGGGTGCGTGAGTCTTTCCGGTCTGCTCCGCGAGCGCTACGACGCCGCCATGTGCCGCGCACTAGAACTCGCGCGGCATGCGGGCGCGTCCGGGGAGGTGCCGGTGGGCGCCGTCGTCCTGTCCGGGGAGGGCACGGTAATTGCCGAGGCCGCCAACGCGCGAGAGGCGGAGCATGATCCGACGGCGCATGCCGAGATCCGGGCCCTGCGGGCGGCGGGCGCGGCGCTGGGACAATCCCACCTGGACGGCTGCACTCTGGTGGTGACCCTTGAGCCGTGCACCATGTGTGCGGGGGCCGCGCAGTTGGCCCGCCTGGAGCGGGTGGTGCTGGGGGCCTGGGAGCCGAAGACCGGGGCGTGCGGAAGCGTGCGCGATGTCCTGCGCGATCCGCGCACCAACCACCAGGTGGAGGTGGTGGCGGGACTGCGTGAGCAGGAGGCGCAGGCGCTACTGCGGGAGTTCTTCGCTATCCGGCGGCCCGGCCAGTCGGAGTAGGTGAGCGCCTCCGCGCCGCCGTGAGCGACCTCGCAGGCCGCGGGGGCTGGGCATCGAGCGGCACGGCGTGTAACCTGTCCATCTGCTAGGTAGCGTGTCCGAGCGGCCGAAGGTGCAGATCTCGAAAGTCTGTGTGGTTCATAGCCACCCTGGGTTCGAATCCCAGCGCTACCGCCAAGCCGATCCCCGGAATCCAGACGAGAAGTCGGAGTCCGGGGATTCTTCCATGTAGCGCTTCCCCGCCGTGGGGTCCCAGTGGGTACAGCGGAACGAGCGTCGCCCGGGTGCGGGCCTGGGCCCGCGCGGTGGGCGGCGTGACCGCTAGTGCCCTGGAGCCACGCACACGCGTTTGCGTCAGGAACACGAGTTTCGGAGCTTTGCACGTGCCCTGCACCCACCAACCTCCAAGACTCGTGTCTTTGCGGGGAACTCGTGTACGAGCCGCGGTGTACCAGACGCACGCCCGGGAGCGGACTCGCGAGGGCCGACCTCGCCCACGCCGACCGTTGTCCGCACAACCTCGGGTGTCCTGCCAGGGCCTGGTTCGGCGTCGTCGTCAAGCCATAAAGTCCGGACTATGCCTGCGATGAAACCGCCCGTGCACCCGGCCGACTCCGAAGACGCGTCGATCCGGCTGTACCGCCTACTCTGCGATGCGATGGTTGCGGCGGACACGGCCGCCATCGACGCCCTGCTCACCGAGGACTGCGTCCTGACCCATATGACCGGCTACCCCCAGCCCAAGGTCGAGTGGTTGTCCGACATCCGCGATGGAACCCTGACCTACCACTCCTCGCAGCTCGTCTCCGCCGAGCCCGACACCATCGACGGCTTCCCCGTGGTGCGCGGCCGCTCCCGCACCAACGCAACGGTTTGGGGCACGCGCGGCACCTGGAATCTGCAAATCGTCGGGTACGTCGTCCCGGATCCCGCCGCCAGCACCGCGCGCAACCCAACCGGTTGGCGCTTCAGCCGCCTGGACGCCAGCCGCTTCTAGACGGTGTCATGAAATGCACCGCTTTACGCCCAGCCGTTGCCGCATCTGCCGACTCGCTCGCGGCGACACGCGGTTAGGCGTCACTTGACGGCGGTCGGCGCTCGGAAAGTGGTGCATTTGGTGACAAGGGCCAGGTCCAGAAACGAAGGGACGCCGCTAGTTCGGGCGTCGCCCGGTGCCGCGGATGGCCGGCGCCGTCCACGGGTCCTCCGGCCACGCGTGCTTGGGGTAGCGTCCGCGCAACTCGGCCCGCACCTGTGGGTAGCCCTGCTGCCAGAAGGAGCGCAGTTCATCGGTGATCGCCACCGGCCGCCGCGCCGGCGACAGCAGGTGGATGACCACACTCACGCGCCCGTCGACGATCCGCGGGGTGTCCGCCCAGCCGAAGCACTCCTGCACCCGCACCGCCAGCACCGGACGTTCCAGCGCCTCGCCCCGCTCACCCACATAGTCCACGCGCACGTGCGAGCCCGACGGCACCTGCAGCCGCTCCGGCACCAACTCGTCCAGTCGCGTCGCCGCCGGCCAGGGCAGCAGGGCGCGCAGGCACGCCGTCATGTCCAGTCGACTCAGGTCGAAGCGCCCGCCGGACCTGGCCGCCAGCGCCTTTACGGCCGGAATCAGCCACTCGTCGGCGCGCCACAGGAGCGCGGCGTCGTCGACCGCGGGCCAGGGCTCGCCCAGTGTCCGGTGCAGTAGCGCCAACCGCGCCCGCAGCTCGGCGGCACCACGCCAGGGCAGCACTCCGAGCCCTTCGCCGCGGCACCGCTCGACGACGGCGTCCGCCACCTGCGCCGGTGTCGGCGCCCCATCGGAAACGGATGCCAGCTGAATCGCGCCCAGACGGCGCACCCGTTCCACCCGCAGCCGGTCTCCGTCCCAGCGGGTGTGCGCGTCCTCGGACAGCCAGGCGTCGGCCACCGCCAGCGCGAGCGCTTCGTCGATCGGTGCGGCCGCCCGGATCGTCGCCTCGGCGGTTCCCGGGGCGCGGTCTACGTCGGACACCGCCAGCCACTCCGCCGCGGCCAACGGTGAGTCCGCGGGCAGTCGCAGCCCGGTCCCGCCGACGCTGGCGTAGCTGGCCGGACGCCCCGCGCCGGGCACGGGGCCGCGACGGCGGGCGATCCACTCCGGGTGGGCCAATGCCGCAACCAGCCCGACGGCGTCAGCCGCACTCGGACCGACCAAGCCGCCTAAGCCGGTGGCGGGGTCGTCGGCCGGCTTCGTGCCGGCCCCGCTGCGGTCGGCGCCGGGCTGGGTGGTGGTGGCATGCGGGGCGGCGTGTCTCCCGGCCGGGTGTCGGCGTGCAGCCTGCTCCAGACGTCGGGCCTCAACCCGCCAGGCCCGCTCCTGCGGGCCACGGCGGACGCTGCGCGTCAGCGCGGCCAGGTCGGCCTGGGGCGCACGCAGGTCGGCGGTCAGCAGCGCGGTCGCCTCGGCGGCACGGCGCAGGCCGATCACCTCGGCGGCGCCCAGCAGGGCGCGGGCCGGACGCACTTCGGCGGGGACGGCGGCCACGGCGCGGCCCAGCCCGGTAACGGCGTCGCCGTCGAGCAGACCCAGGCGTTCAAGCGAGTCGGTGGCGGCCGCCAGCGCGGGGCCGGGCGGCGGGTCGATCCAGGCCAGGCCTTCGCCGCCGGGCACGCCCCAGGCGGCCAGCTCCAACGCGGTGCGGGTCAGGTCCGCGATGAGGATCTCCGGGGTCGGTGCTGGGGTGGCCCGCGCCCAGTCCACCTGCGTGCAACAGCGGTAGACGACGCCCGGCCCGGTGCGCGCCGCCCGCCCGGCCCGCTGGGTCCCGGCCGCCCGGGACTCGCCGACCGTCACCAGCCCGGACATGCCGCGCGCCACGTCTAGGCGCGGCTCCCGGGCGAGGGTGGCGTCCACGACGATGCGTACGCCCGGCACCGTCAGGGAGGACTCGGCCACGTCGGTGGACACAATCACCCGCCGCACACCGGTCGACGGCGTCAGTGCGGCGTCCTGCGCCGGGCTGGGTAGACGCCCGTGCAGCGGCAGCACCTGAACGGCGGCCGCCGAGCTCCCGGCCCCGGGCCCGCCGCCCTGGACGGCCTCGCGCAGCCGGGTGACGACGTCGTCGACCTCGCGGGCACCGGGCAGAAAGACCAGCACGTCCCCCTCCCGCTCGGCCAGTGCGCGCATCACCGTGGCGGCCACGTGCGCGAGGAACTGGCGCGGCACCCCGCGCGGGCCGAGCCGGGAGGTGCCCGACGGCGGTGGCGCCCAGATCTCCTCGAGCGGGTACAGCACTCCGGGCACCTCAACCACCGGTGCCGGAGTGGTGGCGCCGCCGAGCAGGCCGGGCAGGCGCGTCAGGTCGGGAGTGGCGGACATGGCGACCACCGCCAGGTCCTCCCGCAGGGCGGCGCGCGCGTCCAGCAGGAGCGCCAGCAGCAGGTCCGACTCCAGGGAGCGCTCGTGCACCTCGTCCAGGACCACCGCGGCCACACCGGGCAGCTCCGGGTCGCCTTGCAGGCGGCGCAGCAGCAATCCGGCGGTGACCACCTCGATGCGGGTACGGGCCGAGCTCCGGTGCTCCCCGCGCACCGCGTAGCCGACCGTCTCGCCGACCTCCTCGCCCAACAGTGATGCGAGGCGGCGGGCGGCGGCCCGGGCGGCCACGCGCCGCGGTTGGGTGACGATCACGCGCCCGGGGGAGGGGGCGGCGTCAGGATGGGCGAGGACGTCGGCGACCAGCAGTGGCACCAGTGTGGTCTTGCCGGTTCCCGGCGGGGCGGTGACCACAACAGTCGGCGCGTGTGGGGGTTCGCCGGGGGAGACGTTGGCGGTGGCCTGTGCGACGTCGGCGTCAGAGGCGGCGTCGGTGCCGGGGCGCTCCCCCAGCAGGAGTGCGCGGAGCCCGGGCATTGCGGCGACGACGGGCAGGTCCGGCGGGTCGGCCAGGAGTCGGGCGACGGGGTCCGCGGTCTGCTTCACCCGCCCATCATGCCCGCACCGCGTTACCCACATGCCCTCACGCTCGGCCCGCCTACCCACCGCCCACGGGATAGCGGGTACTGGGGCGGGACGCGCCCGGGGCGTCCAGATGTGGCGGCGCCCGCCGTCTACTACGCCGGTCGGACGTTAACAACGCTACTTAACGGTCTGCTGTATACCCCAGGAGCCTTCAGCAAACCGTTAACAGGCGTTGTTAACCCCGAAGTGGCGTTGCAGACGCTGAAGTGGCGTAGCAGGCGGCCCCGCCTCCGGGCGAGGGGATGCCGGCAACCGCCTCGGGCGCGGGTATGCCGGCGGCGACTCGGGCACGGCGAACCAGTACGGCATGGGAGGTAAGCAAACTTGACGCGACCGCGGATGTAAAGCATGCTAGTCATGTCAAGGGTGCCGGACATTGGGTGTCGACTTTGACCGCGCGAGCGTGATGTCAGGCCCAAACGTATGAAAACCGATCCGAACGGAGACCCGCATGAACAGGTTGACTTCGCAAACGATGAGGACCCGTATGGCAGTGATCTTCGCCGCGGTGTTCCTGGTGGGCGTCGTCATTGCCGGCGCTTTCCCCGCTTCTCGCTCCTCCTTGCTCGGGATCTTCTTCGGACTGGTCGCAGGTAGTGCGGCGGTGGCAGCGGCCTATGGGCTTGTCCGCCGCCGGGTGCGGCACGGTGCGGGCGGTGCACCGTTGTCCATGGAGAGCCCCGCGATGGTTGGTCTATGGACATCCCTGCTCCCGATTGGCATGGGCCTGAGCGTGGTGGCTCAGAGGATTGACTCGGATGCCGGGGGGTTGGTGCTCGGGGCCGCGGCAATCGTGGTGCTTCTTGCCAGCGTCGCCGGCAATGCGACAGTCATTGCCGCCCGGGGCCGGGCGGCCGGAAAAGGGGAGGCGTGAACCAGTTTTGCCGCGGTAGGGTCGACCGCTCCCGCGGCGGCCGGCCGCGATCCCGGACCACGGTGAGTCCCGTCGTGCGCGATGCCGTCCACCACCGGGCTCTTCGCTACCATCGTGCTGGAGCTAAAGAGGAGTTAACGATGGAGAACGACGTGCGCGCCCTGCGTGAGGCCAAGGGTCTCACCCAGGCGCAGCTGGGCGAGGCCGTCGGCGTGTCCCGCCAGTCCATCAACTCCATTGAGAAGGGCCGCTATGACCCGTCCCTGCCGCTGGCCATTGCGATCGCCCGCTACTTCGACAAAACAGTCGAGGAGGTTTTCCATGCCTGATACGCCCGAGAACCCCTACACGCCGACGTGGCGGTAGCTCCTACTCACGCGCGCTCGACGGCACCCAGGACGAGCGCGACGAGCTCATCTGGAAGTCCGCGTGGGCGCTGACCGGAAGGGTGGCCTGGTTCGTGGTCCTGGGCGCGGTGATCGTCGCATTATTCGGTGTTGAGCTGGAGCTGGGCACGGCCGCCATCATCGCCTTGTGGGTCAACATCATCGCCCTGTACGGCTCGCGCTTTTATTACGAACGCACCATGTAGTGGCGAACGCCCGGTTCGCCCGGCACACCTGTGGCACGCTTTCGTCCTCGGGGCGGAGTCCGATGCCAGGTGGGCCGGGTAGGCTCTCCAGTTGGACGAGCACGACGAACGCGACAAGCAAGAGGGAGCACCCGTGGCCACACAGCCCGCAGCCGGAGTATGGGACGAAGACCCCGATGGCGCCTCGATCGTCCTGGCCACCGGTCGGCAGCGCCACGACCTGCTGGTAGTTGCCGAGCCCTCGCTGCTCACCGAACTTGACGAGACCTGGGGGCGCCCGACCTCCCGCGTGCGCCTGTCCTTCCTGCCCGGTGTCTCCGCCCCCGCGGGCCCCGGCCAGGAGGACGCCCTGTACTCCTACGACCGCGGTGGTCGCGGCGTGCTGGTGGCCCGCGGCCACACCAGTCTTTTCGAGGGCAAGCCCGCCCGCCGCACCACCGGGCTGGCCCGCATCGCCCCCGGCGCCGGCGTGCGCGCCGCCCTGCTGGTCGCCCGCGCGGCGAGCCTCGGCGGCTCCGCCCCGGGTGACTTCCTCGCCGTCGGCGACCACCTGAACCTGACCGGCTCCCCGCTCTTCCCCGCCACCGCCCCGCTGGACGCGGCCTGGGACGCGGAATTGACGGCCGCCGTCGCCGAGCTCGACGGCGTGCGCGCCCCCGGCGTCGTCGCCCTCACCCCCGGCCCGGTGCGTCCGAGCCCCACCGAGGCGGGAGTGCTGGCGGCACTGGGCGCCGACGTCGTCGTCAATGACATGGTCGCCGAGGCCATGGCCCTGGCCTCACGTGGCGTGCGCGTGGCCGGGCTGGCCTACATCGACGCCACCGCCGGCACGGCGCGTCGCACCCCGGGACGTCGCGCCGCGCCGAGCGCCAGCGCCGCCTTCCAACAGGCACCCGCCCCCGACGTCGTCCTCGCCGCGGCGGAGAAGCTGCTGACCTGTCTGTAAACGACAGTAGTGATACGTGAGACAAATGGGTGAACAGCCCCATGGCAGGAAATAGTCTCTGCTCTGTGAAACCCTTCCTCATGCTGGCCGCCCGGGCCGACGACGAGCCGGCCGACGCCGAATACGAGGCCTTCCTGCTGCGCACCGGACTCGACGAGTCCTCCCTGATCCGCCACCGCCTCGAGGCCGAACCCATGCCGGAGATCGACCTGGCGGACTGGTCCGGCATCATCGTCGGCGGCTCCCCCTTCAACGTCTCCACCCCGCAGGAGCGCAAGAGCCCGGTGCAACTGCGCGTTGAGGCCGAGTTGGACGACCTGGTCACCCGTCTCCTGGACGCGGACTTCCCCTTCCTGGGCGCCTGCTACGGGCTGGGCCTGCTCACCCGCCACGAGGGTGGCGTCGTGGACGGCACCTACAAGGAGGAGGTCTCCTACCCGCAGGTGGAACTGACCGAGGCCGGGAGCGAGGACCCCCTGCTGGAGGGTGTTCCGGCGGCATTCCCCGCCTTCGTGGCCCACACGGATGCCGTCACCGTTCCGCCCGCCGACGGGGTCGTGCTGGCCGGCTCGGCGTCCTGCCCCGTGCAGCTGCTGCGGATGCGCACCAACCTGTACGCCACCCAGTTCCACCCCGAGCTGGACGGCAACTACCTGGCCCACCGCCTGTCCTTCTACGCCGGCCACGGCTACTTCGACGACGATCACCTGTCCGAGGTTCAGGAGGACGTGCGCCGCCAGGACGTGTCCGACTCCTGGAAGGTGCTGTCCAACTTCGTGGCGCGCTATTCCCGCTGAGGGGCGCCGTTCGGCCGGGGCGTAACCGGCGCTCGCGGGTGTTCCGAGACGTGGACACCGGCTGTGGCGCGGTGACAGGATGAAGCGATACCCGTGGGTGGACGCTCACGGATTCCCGAGTGCGAGGAGGCATCACCCGCCTTCGAGCACGGAAGAAGGTTCAATCATGTCCCGCATCGTCATTATCGGCGGCCACGGCAAGGTCGCCCTCCTGCTCGCCCCGCTCCTGGTGGAGCGCGGCGACGACGTCGTCTCCCTCATCCGCGACCCCGCGCAGGCGGACGACGTAGCCGCCACCGGGGCCACCCCCCTGGTCGTGTCCGTCGAGGACGCCAGCCAGCAGGAACTCGCCGCGGCCTTCGACGGGGCCGACGCCGTGGTCTGGTCCGCCGGCGCCGGCGGCAAGGGCGGCCCCGAGCGCACCGAGGCCATCGACCGCGAGGCCGCCATCCGCTCCATGGAGGCCGCGAAGGCCGCCTCCGTGCCCCGCTACGTCATGGTCTCCTTCGCCGGCTCCCACGGTCAGGATCCGGTACCGGCCGACCACCCGCTGCGCATCTACGCCATGGCCAAGCTGGCCGCCGACCGCCACCTGGTCGCCTCCGGGCTGGAGTGGACGATCCTCGGCCCCGGCCTGCTGACCCTGGACGAGCCGACCGGCCGCATCGACGTCGGCCGCTTCGACGGCGGGTCGCAGGCGCCTACCTCGCGTGCGAATGTGGCCGCGGTACTCGCCGCGGTGCTCGCCGAGCCCGCCACCGTCGGGAAGGTGATCCCCTTCCGCGACGGCGAAACCCCCATTGCCGAGGCGATTGCCGACGTCCCGGCCGAGTACGCCGACCTGGACAGCTGAGCTCGACCGAGCCGATCAGCCAACGCCGTGTGAAGTGTTGCCGCCCGCGGGCCTGTGCGTCAGGCCGGCGGGCGGCACGCATGCGGGGCGCATCCGCGCGCCCCGGGCGGCTCGGTTCAGCCGATGAGCCGATCGGCCAGCGGAGTGAGGAACTCGCTGACACCACCCTCCACGCGCACCGATGCCAGCCCGTCAGCCGCCGTCGGGCCGCGGTTGATGACCACCAGTTCGGCGCCGCCGGCCAGCGCCTGCTGCACGATCCACAAGCCCGTGAGCACCGCCAGGCTCGAGCCCGCCACCAGCACGACGTCGCAGTGCCGGGCCGCCTGCATCGCCTCGTCCATGGCGGTCGGCAGACTCTCACCGAAGAAGACGATGTCCGGCTTGAGCAGGCCGCCGCACTCGTCGCAGCGCACCGCCTTGAAGTCGCACGCCTCGGCGGCGGCCCGGTCGGCCTCCGGGGTGATGGCCACGCGGGCCGGGTCGGTCTCGCGCGGGTAGTCGGGGTTCAATGCGGTCAGGCGCGTGTCCAGGTCCGCGCGGGAGATCATGCGCCCGCAGCTCAGGCACACGACCCGGTCGTAGGCGCCGTGTAGCTCCCACACGGTGCGCTGCCCGGCGCGTGAGTGCAGCCGGTCGACGTTCTGCGTGGCCACGCCGGTCAGCAGGCCGGCCTCCTCCAGCCGGGCCAGCGCCACATGCCCCGGCGTCGGCGTCAGCGGCTCCAACAGCCGCCAGGTGGCGTGGTTGCGGGCCCACACCCACCGGTACCACACCGGGTCGGCGACGAATTGCTGGAAGTCCACCGGCTCCACGGGTGTGGTGCCCACGCCCCGGTAGTCGGGTATGCCGGAGTCGGTGGAGATGCCGGCGCCGGTGACGGCGAGCGTACGGCGGCCGGCCATTACCTCAGCGACGGTTTCGAGTGCTGACTGCGTCACGGGTGGTCACGACCGATCCTTGAGTCTGAATGGTTGGGGTTGCTTACTCCTCGCGGGCGAAATGGCTCACGAAGTTGCGGATGACCTGGCCGGCCACGTGCTCCTGCGAGCTGCGGGCCTCCGCCAGGATGTTGTCCACCAGCCCCGGGTCTCCGTAGCCGGCGTCGGAGTAGACGGAGACGCGCTGGGCGAAGCGCTCGGCGTCGAGCTCCGGATTGAACTGGGTGCCGTAGACGCTCTTGCCGACCCGGATCATCTGCACCGGGCAGTCCGCCGAACTGGCCAGCAGGGTGGCGTGCGCCGGCACGTCGACCGCGCCCTCGTGGTGGCCGACGAAGGCGCTGAAGGTCTGCGGCATCCCCGCCAGCAGCGGGTCCTCGCGGCCCGCGGCGGTCAGGTACACGTCCGCGGTGCCGAGCGCCTCACCGAACTCGCGGGAGGTGGGGGTGCCCAGGTATCCGGCCAGCACCTCCAGTCCGAAGCCGGTGGCCAGCACGGGCACGCCCTCCTTCAGGGCGCGGGCCAGCAGCTCGCGCACCTGCTCCTCCACGCGCAACTGGGTGCGGGTCTTGGCCGATTCCGGCGTCGAGGTGTCGTAGGGACTGCCGCCGATGAACACGCCGGAGACGTCCGTGGCGTCGAAGGAGCCGGACAGGTCAATCTCCTCCAGCAGGATGTGCTGGAGGTACTCCGGCTGCAGCCCGCCCTGGGCGAGGAAGGAGTCGTACTCGTTTTGCGCGGCTTCCAACTCAGGACGCGTCGAGACCATGATGAAGGGCTTCACGCGATTACCATACGGGGTTTCGTGAGTGTGGGGCGCAGCGCGTCCGGGTGGGCCGCCCCACCCGGCGGTGAGGATGCCCCGGACTGTCCGCGGGACACGGCCCGGCCGGGTAAGCGGCGCTCAAGTGGTCTGCGTGATCAGCCACCACAGCCATAGCCAGCCGACGGTGACGGCGGCGCCGACGACGATCGCGAACCAGGCCTGTCCGTGGCCCGTGTCGTAACTGGAGCGCAGGCGTCGCAATGCGACGCAGCCCAGGATGAGGGCGACCAGGCCCAGGCCGGGGATGGGGCTGAGGATCGCGCATGCCAGGGCGCCGACGGCGGTCGGGTCGGTGCGCTGCCGCGGGGCCTGGTATCCGGGACCGGCGAACACCTCGCGCGGGTGGAGTTGCTCGGTGCCCGGGAAGACGAAGCCGGGCGGCACGATCCGGGTGGGGTCGACGGCGTCGGGCTGCTCGGAGGTCATGACGCCATCGTGCCACGGACTGACGAGAGTGGCCGCGGGTTGCCTTCGCCTCGTCGTCGGGCGTGCCCGATCCGTACCCGGCCCCAGGCCGTCTTGGTCGTCAGCCTTCTTCGGCGGCCGCCGTCTCCTCGGGGGCGGTGGTGGCGGCGACGCAGCCGGCGGGGGCGGAGATGGTCTCCCCGGATTTGAGCTGGCCGATCTCCTCCGCGGACAGAATGCCGGTGGAGTACTGGTCGCCCAGCACCACGCTGACGGTGGGGTCGGTGGCCTCCTGCGTCTCATCGATCTGCACGATCACGGTGCCGGTGAATGCCTGCCTGAGCGTGTAGGCGTTGGTCAGGCCGGCGGGGGAGGTGGTCAGCTGCACCTCGCCGGAGTAATCGCCCATGGGCCAGTCGGCCGTGCTGTTCACGGTCAGGCCGGCGTCTCCCAGGGTGTCTGCGACGCCGCCAGCCAGGCCGGTGGTGTCGGTGCCGTTGTAGACGTTGACCGGGATCGAGGTGATGTCCACGGTGGTGGCGTCCGTGGGCGGGCAGGGCTGCACCAAGGATTCGGTGTCATCCTCGGCGGTGGAGAAGCCCGGATCGTAGATGGCCGGCAGCAAGCCGCTCCAGATCATGAGACATACGACGGTCAACACAGCCATCACCGCCAGCACACCGCCGATCACGATCGTCTGCCGGTGCTTGAGGCGGCGTCGGTACTCGGCGTAGGGGTCGGCGGAGGTGCTCACCCTCACAGGGTAGTGGACGGCCCGGGTCTGCGGGGCGCCGGCGGCGCAGCGTCCTAGCCGACGGTGGCTGTGTATTCGTCGTCAGTTGAGGCCGCCTGCGTCGACGTTCCTGTCAGTGGGTGGGTCTGTCAACGGTGGCGCGCCGCCACTGCTCTTGGGCGGCTCGGGTGGGCCGCCACCGGCCCTGGTCGGTGACTCGCCACCACCACGGCTCCGGTACGGGCAGGATCGAGCCCTCGCTGACCGCTACGCCGTGGAACATGACGCCGACGTCGATGGGCACCTGGGTGAACACATCGCAGCGTTCCTCCCAGGGCACCAGGAACTGGTTGATGACGTACGGCGGCTCCCAGTCCCGTGGGAAGTCGACTTTGAATATGCGTGTGAGTTCGCGCGCGTCGGCGGCCAGGCTCGGTCTCACGATCTCCAGGCTGGGGCGGCGGTCGGAGAAGTCGCTGAAGATGGCGACGGCGGCGTTGTCCGCCGTGCGGGTGTAGGTGGCGGTGATGTCGCGGGCGAGCGCCAGGCTGACGACGTCCAGGACTTCCGGCACTTCCTGCGTGACGGCGGTGATAATGCGCGGCACTTCTACTACTCCTTGAAGTCCGAGTTGATTCGAGCTGACGTATAAAGGGCGAGTCAGGCCTGTTGCGCAGCCGGACCGCGGTCGGTGGACGCGCTGCTGTCCACCCCGAGGGCACGGGCCACGTTCCCGGCATCGCCATCCAGGGTGCGCACCAGGTCGAGCAGCGGGCCCCAGTCGGCGTCGAAGTTGGACTCGAGCGGCACCAGCAGCCCGCGGCGGCGGCCGTAACCGGTGGTCTCGCCGCCGTGTGCGGAGGCCACCTGCGCGGCGTCGACGCCCAGCTGACGGATGCCCGGGGCGCCGATGAGCACGGCCAGGGGGGTGGGCGGGCGCCGTACGGTCACGGGCAGGGAGGTGTCGGCGCGGGCGTAGGTGCGCATGGCGAGCGCGAACTGCGGCTTGGCCCGCTCCGAAACTGCCCGCAACAGTGCCATGGCCCGATCGCGGTACTCGGTGAATGGCGTGCTAGCGGCCACGTTGAGTTCCACGTACTCCTCGAGTCCGTTGGTAGTGCGGGAGACGGTGATGGTGCCGGTGAGGGTGCCGTAGACGCTGTGACCGGCCGCCACCAGGTGGACGGTGGGCATGTGCGCGCGGCTGAATCTGGTCAGGGCGTCACGGTCCCAGAAGGCGCCGGCCGGCTCGTAGCCGCCCCAGGACAGCTCGGCGTCGGGAAGCAGGTGCTCGGCGACCAGCTCGACGACGCCGCCCAGTTGCGTGGTCCGCCGGGCGGGGTGGTACGCGGAGATCGACACGGTCAGGACCGGGACCACGTCCGCTTGCACCAGGTGCCGCGGGGAGACCGTCAGCTGCGGCTCGGCGAGAGCCTCGAGGGTCTGCCCGATGTTCTGAATCAGGCGGCCGGAACGCAATTCCCTATAGGCGGTGCCCTCCTGCACCAGCACGATGGTGCCGGTCGCGTCGGTGAGCCGGTCGAATGCGGGGGTGACGGCACTGCGCTCGGGTACCACCAGGATGGTGCGCTGGGAACTTCCGGCGGTGCGATGCAGCAGGTCCGCCAGTGGCTCGGTCAAGGCGATCACGGGCCCGGGCAGCACGGTGATCCGGGCCCGATCGCCGATCTGGGCATCGAGCATGGGATGCGTCATCTTGAAGGTCGGGCGCTCGGCCTGCGACGCATCGGGCGGGGTAAACGTTCCGCGGGGCATGGGTGGGCGTGGCTCCTTCCGGGGACGGGCGATGAGAGATGGCGGTGGATGTCGCGGTGCGCCGCACCGGGCCAAGTTCGCACGGCTCGCCTGGTGCGCACCGACTCGCGAGAGACGTTACACTTGCGTGACCGAGCGCGGAGTGCCAAGCTGAGTCGCGTAGCCGTCCCGGCGGCTCGCGCGGTCCCGAATCGGCATATGTGGCAGGGGCTGCGTAACACCTGCAATTGATTCCTTCCTGAGGGGCACAGCATATGAAGTTCGACATGGGTGCGTCCACGCTGACGACGCTGACCAAGCAGACCTCCTCCTCCAACGAGGACCTGGGCGCGTTGGTCAAGGAACTGGTGGCGGCGGCCGAGCCGCTGGAGGGACGCTTCAACGGTAGTGGACGGGCCGCATTCGACGGATTCAAGGCCCGCACCGATGAGGTCTCGGTGGAACTGAACGCTTCCCTGGCGGCCGTTCTGGGCGGCATCAGCGGTATGGACACTGCTTTCACACAGGGCGAGCAGGAGATGGTTGACAGTACGCGTGCTGCCGAGGGTTCGGTGAGCTTCGACTCCGCCCGCTTCGGATCCGGTCGCTGACGCACTCGATCCCCGCCGCTCCGCGCACAGCGGCGCTGAGCTGCCGACATTTACCAACAAGACTTCCACGATTAAATGAGTTGTGTCCTCAAGGAGGGGACGAGTATGGCCAACCAGATCGACAAGCGCTCCTACGACGTCGGCGCCTCGCAGGAGGTGCAGGCGAACTTCGAGCGGGTCGCCTCCCGGCTCGAGAGCCTGATCAACCAGCGTGACAGCGACGTCAAGACGGCCATGGCCCAGTACCAGGCCGACGGCGTCTCGGACGAGTACCAGGCCAAGGAGCTGCGCTGGAAGAATGCTGCAGGCGAGGTGCGGGGGATCATCGCCACGCTGCGGCAGTCGATGCAGACCACGGATGAGGGCGCTCAGTCCACGCTGCAGCGCGCCCGCCAGGCCGTGGATGAGATCGGCTGACGGCGGTGTCGGCCTGGGATATCGACCCCGACGGCGTGGCGCAGGTGTTGTCTGATGAGCAGGCGCTGGTGGACTCCACCCCGGGACAGGAGGGCGACTTCACCACCGCGCTGAACGGCGTCGGCGATGAACTGAACAACGCGATCACGCCGTGCACCGAGGCCAGCGGCATGGGTACGAACTCCAATGGGGAGGAACTCATGCAGTCGGCGCTCGTGGCCAGTGCAATCGCGGATTGGTTCGATACGCACAAGACGGACTTCGAGTCCGTCACCACGACGATCAGCAACGTGCTGAACAACACCGTCAATGCTGTCAACGCCTACCTGCAGCACGACGAGGCGGCCGCGCTGGAGTTCCAGCGCAACGCGAAGTAGAACCCTGACGCAATGAATTGATCCAATGGCTACTCCCTTTGATGAGACGAAGATCCCCGGTCTGAACTTCGACGTGGACTCCCTGGACACGGCCGCCACCAACCTGGAAACCAAGGCCGGCGACCTGCGAACCAGCGGTTCGGACGTCAAGACGACGTGGGCGGGCATCCAGACCGTCTACAAGGCTCCCGAACAGGAGACCCTGTATACGGCCATGGATCCGGTTGCGACGGACACTGACACGCTGGCCACCGCGCTGGAGAGCATGGCCGGGTACTTGTCCACCTTCGCGGAGTCGATGTCCGGCATCAAGACGCGGGCACAGACCTTGAAAGCGGATGCGGTCGCCTTCAAGGCGAAGATCAAGGACAACCCGGAGTGGGACCACGATCAGGACCTGGTGGATGAGAACAATGGCCTGATCACCACTGCCAACGGCATCCAGGTGGACATGTGGGATGCGGAGAGGACCTGCGCCAACAGCATCCGCGCCCTGGACGGACTGGAGGGCTACCACGCCGACCCCACGGGGGATGACGACGAGCTGGGCTACGGCTACTCGGATATTCCCGAGGGCACCGAGGGCATGCCCTGGGGCAGCCCGGTGGACCGCCAGGATGCCTGCCCGAAGAAGGCTGCGGTGTCGACCAAGCGCTTCCTTTGGGACGGGCTTGTGTGTGAGGGCTTGGGCGGCATGGTCAATGGGGTGCTGAATCTGGGCGGGGTGGAGTTCGAGGGCAGCGACGGCTTCACACACGACTGGGATCGTTTATGGGCCACTTTGAAGGGTGTGACCATGCTAGGCGGCTTCACCTGGAATGAGGACGGCAGCTATGGCGGGTGGCATCCGTCGCCGACGGCCACGGGTGCCTGGAAGGAGACCTTTAAGGGTATCGTCTGCTGGGACGTGTGGGAGGAGGACCCGGCCCGCGCGGCGGGCGGGGCCGTATTCAACATCGCCTCGATCTTCATCCCTTATGTGGGTGCGGCTACTAAGGTCACCTCCGGCGCCTCGAAGGCGGGTAGGGCTGCGCGTTGGGCCGCTGCCGCTGGCAAGGTGCTGGACTACATGGACCCGCTGGGCAAGTTGGCGGATTTGACGCTGGGCAAGGGCGCCAAGCTTGTGCTGAGCAAGGTTGATTTGGACTTCAGCGGACTCGACTTGCCGTGGCGGAAGGGCCAGACGGATGGCGTCCCCGACGTGAATGTCGATGTCGACGCTCGCACCGATCTGCCTGACATGGGTGTAGATGTTGACGGCGGAGTGCGGAGCCCGCGCACCCATGGCGATGGGAGTAACCAGACTCCGGACCTGGACGGGGTTGATCTGGTCCGCAGTGACGTGGATGCGCCGGGAACGCGGCGTACCCCGGACGTGGACGCTGCTGCTGACGCACCTGATGCCCCGCGCACCCGCGGTGGTGATGGGGTCGACGTGCCGGAGGGCGGACATAGACCTGATGCCGATGCGACGCCCGACGGTGGCAGGAGTCCCGATGGGGACGTGACTCCGGACGGGCGCGCCCCCGAAGCGGATACACCTGATGGGTCGCGGCGGACGCCCGACGGTGATGCGGCTCCCGACGGTGGGCGCGCTCCGGATGCCGAGGCTCCAGACGCCTCTGACGGGGCCGATTCGCCGGAAGCCAAGGACTCGCCCGATGCCGGGGAGCGCATGCCGGACTATGACCCGGACAAGGATGCGTTCAACCAGGAGCACCGGCCGACCGCGGAGCGGTCCGTGAAGGTCGATGCCGACAGTCCGCTGGCGCCGAAGGCTACGAAGCCCTTCGGCAAGGGTGTGGACTTGGACCCGAACACCTGTTACGAGGTAGAGGGGCGCGGCAAGTACTACACCAACGACGCCGGTGAGATTGTGCATGTGGAGGCCGACTCAGCGGTGCAGCGGCAGACGTGGTTGGGTAGGACGTCCACGACGATGAATCCGGATTTGAAGGATCCGTTGCCGAATGCGACGTATACGGTGGATGGGAAGTTCCACTATACGACGGATGAGTGGGGTCGTACGGTGCGTCTTCAGGTGGATCGTCTGGATGTGGTTGATGCTGACGCGACGTATGAGTCGAAGGCGGTTCAGCGGCGTGTTGGTCACTACGGGGATGGCCTGGGTGGGGGCTATCAGGGTGGTCACCTGGGCGGTAAGCGGTTTGCTGCTCCGCCGGAGGACATTAACGTGGTGCCGATGTTGGAGGACGTGAACCGGGGTACTAATGGCACTTACGCGGAGAGCTTCAAGGCCTTGGAGGACGATATAGCTAAGAATCCGGACGGGTACCGCAGTATTGATATCACGATCGAGTACGACGGACCGCCCGCCAACGCTGGCTCTGTCACCAGGCTGGGGGACGTGAATCCGGTGGACAGAGTGCCAACAGAGTTCATTGTCAAGTGGGTGGACCAGGGCGGTGTTGTCCAGGAACGACCGTTTGTTAACAGGAACTGAGGGGGGTAATTGTGTTTACATGTGGAGGAGGTCGAGATGATGAATGAGATGTCTGCTGAGGAGATGCTCGGTGAGATCGAAGCTGGTCTTGCGGGCTGGCTGAAGAAGGTCGGTGGTGAGCGAGTTGACACTTACATGGTGGGCATTGGGCTGGTGCAGCATCGTAACTCATGGGTGGTGATCGGCGGTGTGAGGGAGTCCGCGGATATCGATTATGAGGTGACTCGACATATGAATCATCTTCGTGCCGCGCAGGTGTTGCCTGGTCGTGGGGCGTGGACGTGGTGTCGGTTGTGGATGGATGCGTCTGATGGGGTGTTGCATCAGGAGTGTGATTGGATGCGTGAGCCTACTTTTCCTCGCGCGTCTGGTGAGGTGCGTCCGGGTCCGCGGGATTGTTGGAGTGAGTTGAAGAGGTTCCCGCGTGATGATGAGTTCATTCCTGATTGGCTGCGTAAGGGGTATGAGGCGGAGTTGAAGCGGCAGGAGCGTAATGCCCGTCGTCGTGAGGCTCGTCGTCGGAAGCGTGAGCAGGAGCGCGGCGGTTGAGCCGTTCTGGGTTGTCAGTTTGCGTCCGGTTCGGTGATTTGCGGTTGGTGTGGTCGCAGCTGACGAGCGCCTCGGCGTTCCGCAGGAGGACATTAACGTGGTGCCGATGAAAGAGTCGGTGAACGGTAATCATCCGGGTAGCTTCTACGAGCTGGAGAAGGAGATTGTCAAGAATCCTGACGGGCATCGGAGTATTGATATTGCTATTGAGTATGACGGACCTCCGACGAACGCGGACTCGGTGACCAGGTTGGGGGACGTGAACCCGGTGGACAGGGTGCCGACGAAGTTCACCGTTCGTTGGGTGGATGAGCATGGTGTGACAAGGAGCCGGCCGTTCATCAACAGGTAGGTATGGACCTGTTGTGCGGGTGGAAGGGAGAGTTGTAAGTGTCTCGGGTGCTGAATGCTGATGAGCTGATGGCGCAGGCTGAGTCGAACATCCGTGTCTGGCTGAAGGGTGAGTCGCAAGTCGATCGTGTTGACATAGAAATTCAAGGCGTTGGTCTTGTTCAGGATATCCTCGTGTGGGTCACTGTCGGCGGAACGAAGAACCATGGCAGTATCCCGTACGGTGTCGCCGAGCCTACGATTTCTGATTTGCGTGCTGCGCAGGTTGTTCCTGGTCGTGGGGCGTGGACGTGGTGTCGGTTGTGGATGGATGCGTCTGATGGGGTGTTGCATCAGGAGTGTGATTGGATGCGGGAGCCGGATTTTGGGTCGGTTCCGGCGGGTGCTGGTGAGTATGCGATTGAGCTGGACATCTATCCGCGTGATCCTGAGTTTGTTCCGGATTGGCTGGCTGAGCGTGCTGCGGCGTATGAGAAGCGTAAGGAGCGTAATGCTCGTCGTCGTGAGGTGCGTCGTCGGAAGCGTGAGCGGGAGCGTGGCGACTGAGCTAAGTTGCGGCGGAATCCTGGTGTGTCTAAATCCATGACAAACGCGCCCGGGGGCGTTGATTTCCTGGGGGAAACGTTGGAATCATGCGGGCGCCGGATGGGCTCCGGCGGATATAGACGGTGTTTGTCATAGATTTCGACTGCGCCCCAGGCGCACGCGCCTCCACGGCCATTCCCCCTCGCACGGTAAGCGTCGTCGGCGGTGACGGGGACCAACGCGACCGCCGACCCGCTTTGGTGTCCGGATTCGGGACAAACGGCGGTGCTGGCCTCAGCCCGCGGAAGCAGAACCGCGTGATTTCAACGACTTCTGCGCGGGTGCCAGGTGTCCAGGAGTCGTTTGTCCCGGTCCCGGACACAAGCTCGCCCCGGAGCGGCTGGAACGCAGCTTGGAGATCGTTTCGGACGAGCGTGACGCGTGCGACTCCACTCGGGGCTGCGGTGCGATGTCGTTCGCGGTAGTGTCGTTTAGGTAAACGCCGATGCCAGTTTGACCCGAGCAGATTAGAGGCAGGAAATCATGACCGAGTGGTCCTTCGAAGCGCAGATGCAGGCCGTTGAGGCGCTGTCTGACGCCTGCGCCCGCTGGATGCGCTCCGCCCACGTGGAGGAGATGTCCATCGAGGTCCAGGCCGTAGGTGCCCGAGCCGGGGTGCGCAGCCGGGCGCTGCGCTCCTCCGGGCTGATGCGCCGCGGGGGCTGGGAGGACAACATCGTGCCCCGGGAGGTCGTCGAGCCTGCCGTCAAGGTGCGCATCGCCATGGCCCGGCCCGGCGGCGGCGCCTGGACCAGGGGCGTGTTCACCATGAACAAGCAGGACTACCAGCTCATCTCCGACTTCGACTACGACCACGAGCCGGTCCTCAACCCGCCCTACACCCCCGAGGACGTCGCCCAAGAGCTGGAGCTCTTCCCGCGCGACCCCAAGGCGACTCCGAACTGGATGAAGCAGAGCCGGTGAGCAGCCCTTACCCTGACTATCCCCGTTCTCCGCAGTACCCCCAGGCTTCGGCGCCGTACCCGCCGACTCCGGCTCAGCCCGTACCCGGCGGCCCATACCCAGCGAACCAGGCGCTGTACCCGGTGCCGCCAGGGACCCCGCAGCAGGTGCCGCCCCCGCCCTACGGCGGGCCGTACTACCCGCAGGCGCGGCCCCGGCCGACCGATGCGTATGCGTGGTGCATGGGGCTGATCGTGTTCATGATGATTCCCGGGCTCGGGTCCATTGTTGCGTCCATCGCTATGGTCGCCGTCGGCTTGCGTTGTAGGAGGCGGCCCGAGCCCATGCACATCAACGGGACCGCCGCCGCCAGCTGGGGAATCAACTATCTATTGGCTACTATCCTGCTCCTCGGTAGCTTCCTCGTGTACTTGTTCGCCATACTGCCTGATCACGGTTCAGACGACTTCCTGCCATGGGGGCTGCCATTCGTCATATGGCTGCTCATCTCCCTTCTCCACGTGATCATCTGCATCGCCTTCGGCGTCCGGGCGAGCCGCGGCAAGGTCGTGCCCTTCCGCGGCATCCCCTTCATCAAGTAGAAGCGGAGACCGATCATGTGCAGACTTCTCCGTTTGAATGCGTGGTAACAGGGCTCTTCTGGTTTGTGGGTGTGGTGGTTGGTGTTGGGGCTGCGGTGCGGGTGGTCGTTCTCGGGTTTACGCGGGCGTTCTTGTCGGACCAGGGTCGTTCTCGGGCAGGTGAGGTCGTTCTCGGGTGGGTGGTGTTGGCTTGTGACGATTCGTTGGGGTCGTTGGGTTCATCTGGGTGCCGGGCCGGGAGTGCGACCGTCGACGACGTACGCCGGTGATCTTGGTGCCCTACTCGACACGCCCCCGGGCCAAGGACATGACCGCCCGGGTGCGGACCTGACGTGTTTGCCCGGGCGCCACGGATGACGGTTCGGCACTTCGCGTGACGGTTCGGCACTTCCTGCGACGGTACGTACCTTCTGGTCAACGATTCGTACTTTCTGACGACGGTACGTACCTGTTATGTCTCAGGACATCGGTGACAGTTCTGTGTCAGGACATCGGTGACAGTTCGTGGGTTGTTGGG
>NZ_QMIN01000070.1:9286-14679 GCF_003287795.1 Actinomyces sp. Z5 | reverse complement strand
CGCTTCCCGCACGCCCGAGCACGACCTCATCGTCCCGAACACGACCACCAAGTCGGACCCGTCCGCGCCGAACAACGCGCCGAACACGACCAACCGCGAGCCCGAACCACCACACCCACAAACGCGAAGAGCCACAATTGGGTACACGGAGGACGGATGCGGCATGGCAAGACTGTGGACTTGGCTACGGCGACCAGGGAGACGGCAGACTCTGGTCGGGGCGCTGTCGGCGCAGGCGACTCTCGCCATTGAGGGCGTCGAGCTCGCGCTGCGCGCATGCGAGGCGGACGCGGATCTGGACGCGCTGGTCGAGCGCATCGAGCAGGTAGAGCGCCAGGGAGACACGACTCGCCTGCAGTTCGTGCACCTGCTGTCAACACGCGTGGTGACGCCGCTCGACCGGGAGGACATGTTCCGCTTCTCCCGCTGCCTCGATGAGGTGCTCACCAACACTCGTGACTTCGTGCGGGAGACCCGCGCCTGGCAGGTCCAGCCCGATGACCACTCGCGGACGGGCCTCGAACACATTCGCCGCGGACTGGAGCAGCTGGTCGGTGCCATGGACACCTCCTCCGGGCGCATCAACCGGGAGCTGTGCACCGCCGCCCGTAAGGAGGGCCGCCGGGTACGCGAACAGTACGACGACGGCCTGCGCCAACTGTTCGTGGAAGAACTGAATATGGAGGCGCTGGCCCGACGCGAACTGCTCAGACGCGTAGACGTGATCGGCCTGAGACTGATCGAGGCCATCGACGCCGTCGTAGACGGAATTGTCAAACGCACCATTTGATCGCCTGCGCCGATTCACGATCATCCGCCGGGTCTGTAACAATCGCCTGCGTGAAGTCCTCCACCACGCCCGGCTCGGTTGCCGGCCCCGCCCCACTGCCGCCCGCGCCCGTCGACCTGCGCCTGGTCGTCACGGATATGGACGGCACCCTGCTCGACGGCGACGGCCTACTCCCGGCGGGATTCGCCGACATGGTTTCGCGGCTGCGCGCCCACGGGGTGCTGTTCGCTCCCGCCTCCGGGCGCCAGCTCGCCAACCTGCGCTCCGTGCTGGGTGAGCCGATCACCCACTCGCCGATCATCGCGGAGAACGGCACCCTGGTGGTACAAGACGACGAGGTCATCCACTGCGAGACCATAACCGTGAGCGACACGGTCGCCGCCATCGACACCGCCCGCGACCTGGGCATCGACGGCTACAACGTCGGCGCCGTCCTGGCCGGGGTGGAATGCGCCTACATCGACCGCCAGGACCCGCCCTTCGTGGAAGAGGTCTCCCGCTACTACCGGGAGCTGGAGATCGTCGACGATCTACTCGCCGTGCCGCTGGACCGGACGCTGAAGGTGGCCGTATACGACTTCGACGACGTCGAGGCCGGCAGCTCGCAGGCACTGAAGGCGGCCGTGCCGGACGTGCAGGCCGTCGTCTCCGGCGTGCACTGGACCGACCTCATGCCCCGCACCGCCTCCAAGGGCCGGGCCCTGGCCGCCCTGCAGGCGCGCCTGGGCATCACGCCGGCGCAGACAGCCGTCTTCGGCGACTATCTCAACGACCTGGACATGTACGAGCGGTCCGAGCTGTCATTCGCCATGGCCAACGCCCACCCCGGCATTCAGGCCGTCGCCCACTGGACCGCGCCCGCAAACACCGAAGCCGGCGTCCTACGCACCGTCGAGGCCCTGCTCCAGCGCCTGGGCTGAGCGCCGCCGCCGGACGGGACGGTCGCGCGGGCCCTCAGCTTCCGCCCGCCAGCCCCCGACGCAGAGCATCGATCGCATCACTGCGGAAATCGCGCATCGCCGCCGACCAGGTGCAGTAGTCGGCGCCGTGATACATACCCGGCTCAACCCGCAGTTGCACCTGCGCGCCGGTAGCCCGCAGGCGTTCTGCATAGGCACGGTCCTCATCGAGGAACAGGTCCAACTCGCCAACGCCGATCCAGGCGGCCGGTAACCCATCCAGGTGCTCCCGCCGAGCCGGCACCGCCCAGCGCGCCGACGCCCACCGGTCGGCCGGCTCGGCGACCGGACGCCCCAGGTAGGCGCCCCAACCTTCCGCGTTGCGACGGGCGGTCCACACGAACTCGCCGCGGCCGGGAATCTCGGCGCCACCGGCACCCGTGCGGTCATCCAACATCGGATAGATCAGCAGTTGGAAAGCAACCGGTACTCCCTCGTCCAGGGCGCGCTGAGCGAGTGCGGCCGCGAGCCCGCCGCCGGCGCTGGCGCCGCCGATCGCAATCCGCTCGGCGTCCACGCCCTCGGCCGCGGCCTCGGCGTGCAGCCGACGCAGAACGGTGAAGGCGTCGTCGAGGGCCGCCGGATAGGGGTGGGCGGGCGCCAGCCGGTAATCGACGGAAACCACCAGAATGCCCAGTTCCCGGGCGATGCGTGAGCAGAACAAGTGGTCCTGGGCGGGGGAACCGCCCACAAAGCCGCCACCGTGCAGCCACACGAGGGCGCCCGACGGCGGCCCCTCCCGCCGCGCATCCGGTTCGTACCGCCACACCGGCACCTCCAGACCGCTATCGACGACGACGTCACGGTGCCCCAGGCCGGATGGGAATACCCGCGCGGGCAGCCGCGAGGAAAGCAGGGAGGAGAAGTCGGTGGGCAGGTCCTCGGGCACTCCTGCCTGGCCCCGGCCAATCACCAACAGCGGCGCACGCAGCTCCCGGGCCACGCGGTTGAGCCCCGGTCCCAGCTCTCGGCGGCGCACCGCCAGCGCCCCGATGGCGCTCAGGGCGGCGATGGCGGCCGCGCCACGAGTGGCGCGAGCGGAGGGAGACATGCGGTTCTCCTTCAGTCCTCGTCCAGCAGGTGCTCGATATCGACGTCGGCCCGGCGGGTGGCGCGCAGGGCGTCGAGCTGACGACGCTCCTTCTTGGTGGGGCGGCCCGCCCCGCGGTCGCGAACGATCGCGGCGGGCGCATCCAGCGGGGTCGGACGCGGGGGAGAGAAGTCGGTGTAGGCGGTGCGGGCGACGGGTGCACCCACCCGCTTGACGAGGATCCGCTGCACGCGCAGCAGCCGGTCGAAGCCCTGCACGCGATAGCGGATCTCGTCGCCCACCTTCACGTGTTGGGAGGGCTTGGCGGTCTCGCCGTTGATGCGCACGTGGCCGGCGCGGCAGGCCGCGGTCGCGGCGGAGCGGGACTTCACCTGCCGCACGCTCCATAGCCACACGTCCACGCGCGCCGACGCCGGATCGTTAATGCCGGGAGCGCTCCGGTTATCGCTTCCGGCCGCTGGGCCCGACTGCGTATTCGCCACGTGTCCGATCCTAGGGGATCGGGCATCGGGCCCAGGTGCCATTTCAACCGACCTCGGCACGTAACTGCTACCGACCTCGGCGAGACGCGCGGCGGCGGGGCAGGGCGGCACGCCCACGCGTCACCAGCCCGAGCCCGATCAGCAGCGCCCCGGCGGCACACACCAGCGTGTAGACGCGGTCGGCCAGCACCGTTTGCCCCACCCGGACACCAACACTGCGGACGCGCTCGGGCACCGAGACGGCGCCATTGCCGCCGGCCGCGCAGTCGGTCAGTGCCGTGCGCAGGGCGGCGGCGTCGGCGTCCGGCAGCCCGAGGTCGTAGGCGGCCGCCACGCTGACGAACCGGCGGGCGTACTCACAGCGGTAACCGACGTCGTCGGGCCACCATCCGGGCCCGGTAGTGGTGGTCCAAGTGCCCGTCTCGGTGGAGCCGGCCGGGCACGTGGCCGGGCCGCAGTTGGACTTTTCCTGATTGGCCGCGCCATCCACCGCCAGCAGATTCAACGGATCATTGGCGACCAGCAGACGCCGGCGCTGATCCCACTGCCAGGCCCCGTGCGCGTACAGGTAGTTCAGCGGGATCACGTGGTCGATCTGAACGGCGTCGGAGGTGTCCTGCCCACGCTGAAAGGCGACCGTGGATCCGGTGTAGGGATCGTGGAGGGTGCCCGACCAGACCGTGGCGTCGGGGCAGACGGCCGCCCCCTGACCGCGCCCGGCTTCGATGCCCTGCGTGCCGTCCTCGCGGGAGAAGTCCGCGTCGGTCAGGTCCCGGGCCAGGATTTCGTTGCGGGTGTCGCAGCCATCCCCATCGACGTCCATCCACGCCTGGCCGAACCAGCCGGTGCGCGAACCCCCTTCACCCCAGGAGACGGCGGCGGGGGAGTCCTCCGGCAACGCCTCGAGCGCGTCCAACGCCTCCGCCGCGCCCAGCACGAGCCGCTCGCGCTCGTCCCAGGAGACAGCGGCCGCGGTTGGCGCATCCAGCGAACTCGCGGTATCCGCTGCCGCCGGGGGCGCGACCGCGCACGGAGTCAGGGCGAGCGCTGCCGAAAGCGCGCAGGCCGCCGGCGCCGTCCGGGCGGATCGGTGGAGACGAGGCAGCATGATGGGCGGGTTCCGCGGCCGGAGGCGGCTCAGGGAACGATGTAGCCGGCGGCGCGGAAGACCTCGTACCACTGCTCGCGAGTCAGCTCCAGGTCGGAGCCGGCGGCCGCGGCCTCGACCCGGTCCGGGCGGGTGGTGCCCAGCACCACCTGAATACGGGCGGGGTGGCGGGTGATCCAGGCGGTGGCAATCGCCTCCGGGGTCACGCCGTACTCGGCGGCCAGGCGGTCCACGACGTCGTTCAGCTCGCCGTAGCGCTCCCGGTTGCCCAGGAACGGGCCGGAGCCGTCACCGGACTGGAAGGGGGACCAGGCCTGAATGGTGGTGTTGGTCAGGCGGCAGTAGTCGAGGATGCCGTCGGTGCGCACCACCGACTGGTCGTGGCGCATGTTCAGGGCCACGCCCTCGGCGATCATGTCCGCATGCGTCAGGGACAGCTGCAGCTGGTTGACGAGCAGCGGCTGGTCCACGGTGGCTCGCAGCAGCTCCAGCTGGCCGCGCGTGTGGTTGGAGACGCCGAAGTGGCGCACCTTGCCGGAGGCGGCGAGGGAGTCGAAGGCGGCGGCCACCTCCTCCGGCTCGACCAGCGCGTCGGGACGGTGCAGCAGCAACACGTCCAGGTAGTCGGTGTGCAGCGCCTTGAGGGAGGCGTCGACGGACTCAAGGATGTGCTGGGCGGAGAAGTCGAACCAGCCCCAGCGGATGCCGCACTTGGTCTGCAGCACCACCTGCTCGCGCTCGGTGGCCGACCAGTTCAGGGCCGAGCCGAAGCGCTCCTCGCAGGCGTGGTCGCGGCCGTAGATGTCGGCGTGGTCGAACATGGTGATGCCCGCGCCGCGGGCGGTGGCTACCAGGTCGCGGATCTCGGCGTCGCTGAGCTCCTTAATGCGCATCAGGCCGAGGATGAGGTTGGAGGCGGTCAGGTCGGATGAGCCAATTGGTTGGATTCTCATACAAATATGGTACTTGACGGCCGCGGCTGTGCCTAGGGGCGGGCCGGCGT
>NZ_QMIN01000070.1:0-9016 GCF_003287795.1 Actinomyces sp. Z5 | reverse complement strand
CGGCTCGTGCCTGTGGACGCCGGTGGACGTCCGCGGGCACGAGCCGCGGGTCAGTCGGGCACGCCGGCGGCGGCCGCCCGATCCAGGTGCCAGACCGTGGCCTCGCCGCGGGCGCAGGAGGCCGGGGCGGCGACGACGTCGGGGGCGGCCAGCCCCTTGGCCACCGCCTCGGTCTTACCGGCCCCGCCGGCCACCACCATGACCCGACGGGCCCGGTGCAACACGTCGAAGGTGAAGGACACGCGCTCGGGCGGCGGTTTGGGGGAGTCGCGCACCGCGATCACGTCCGTACCGGTGGTGGGCGCGACCGGGTGCCCCGGGAACAGCGAGCACACGTGCGCGTCCGGCCCCAGCCCCACGTGGACGACGTCGAAGCGCCCGTCGGCCGGGCCGTGCTCCCGCAGCGCCTCGGCCAGTGCGGCGGCCGCCGCGTCGACGGACTCCACCTGCTCGGGGCCAGGCAGGCGGTGCATATTGGCCTCCGGAATTCCGGCGGCTACCAGTCCCGTCACCTGTAGGTCGTTGCGGTCAGGGTCGTCGGCGGGCACGAAGCGCTCGTCGCCCTCCCACAGGTGCACCCGATCCAGCCCGTGCGCGGATGTGAGCCCGACGGCGGCGAGTGCGGCGGGCAGCGCCGCAGCGAGCGCCGCACCGCCCGATCCGCCGGTCAGGACCAGGTGGGCGACGCCCCGTTCGGCGGCGGCGTCGGCGAGCAGTCGCGCGGTCTCCGCGGCGGCGGTGGCGGCCGCCTCGGCCATGGAGTCGTGGACGACGACGGAGGGGAGGGGACGGGCGTCCGCGGCCGCGTTGACGGCGGCGGCATCGACTGTGGGCATCAGTGGATCCTTTCTTCCGCAACGGCGGCCTGGGCGGAGTCCTCGGCGAAGGTGGCCAGAACCTCCTCGTAGACGAGGTCCGGGCTGAGCCGGCGCAACTCCTCGCTCATTGTGGCCACCGGCTCGCGGCGGGCCATGGTCACGACCTGTGGGCGCTCGACGCCGGGGCGCGTGATCATCACCCGCTCGTGGTCCTTGCGCGTGATCACCAGGTCACCGGAGTCGGTGCGCACCGTAATGGTGGCGATGCCGGGAACCTCTGGGGCATCCACCCGCTCCACATCCACACCCAGGCGCAGCCGCAGCCAGCGGATCATCAGGGACACCGAGGCATTGTGCGGCTCGCCGGCGACGACGACTCCCCGGACCGCCCCGGCGCACAGCAGCGAGTCCAGGGTTGAGGCGACCATGGCGCGCCACAGGGTGATGCGCGTCCAGGCCAGGTCGATGTCGCCGCGCGTGTACTCGGGGGCGAGGGCCGCCAGGGCGGAGGACGGGTCCGGCTGAGAGGGCGTGTTGGTGATGCGGGTGGTGGCCAGGGCTCCGAGCGGGCTCGTGGCCGGGCGCACGGGCGGCGCATACGGCCACCAGGTCACCACGGGCACGTCGGGCAGGAGGAAGGGCACCACCAGGGTGTCGGCGTGGCGGGCCGCCTCGCCCTCCGGGAACAGCACCAGGGTCTCGCCGGCGCCAGCGTCGTGGCCGAGCCGGATCTCGGCGTCGAGATGGCCGAGGGAGCCGTCGGGACGGTGCCCATTGTGACGCCGGTCGTCGTCGGCGTCGTCGCTGCCGTTGGTCGGCGACACGACCGCCACCACGCGGCAGGGATGGTCCAGGCTGGCGCCGTGGGCGGCCACGAGGGCCTCCTCCAGACCGTCCCGGTCGGTGTCGATCACGAGGGTGAGCACGCGCGAACCGCTGCTGACACCCTCGGAAAGGAGGGTGGAGACGATCTCGTCGGTTGTGGTCTCGGTGAGGTTGATGATCATGAGCGCCTCCAAATGCGGCCGTCGCGGGCAAGCAGGTCATGGGCCGAGGGCGGCCCCCAGGAGCCGGGCCGATAGCCCTCCGGCACTCCGTTCGCGGCCCAGTGCTCGATCACCGGGTCGAGGATCCGCCAGGACAGGTCCACCTCCCGCTGCTGCGGGAACAGCGGGGCATCGCCGAGCAGCGCGTCCAGAATGAGCCGCTCATAGGCCTCTGGGGACTCCTCGTTGAAGGAGGCGCCGTAGCCGAAGTTCATGGTCACATCGCGCAGCTCCATCTGGGTGCCGGGAACCTTAGAGGCCATGCGCATGGTGATGCCCTCGTCGGGCTGAATGCGCAGCACGATCGTGTTCGCGCCCAGGCCGGCCGTGGCCGCGTCGGTGAAGGGCAGGAACGGTGGTCGCTTGAACACCACCGCCACCTCCGTGACCCGGCGGGCCAGCCGCTTGCCGGTACGCAGGTAGAAGGGGACCCCGGCCCAGCGGCGGTTGGCTATCTCCAGCCGCACCGCGGCGAAGGTCTCCGTGTGGGAGTCGGCGGCCACCCCGTCCTCCTCCAGGTAGCCGCGCACGGGGACGCCGCCCTGGAAGCCGGCCTCGTAGCGGCCGCGGGCGGTGGTCGCGTCCAGATCGAGGACGCCGGCCCGTTCCAGCTTGACGGCGGCCAGCACCTTCTCCTTCTCGGAGCGGATGGCGGAGGCGCGCATGGAAATGGGCTCCTCCATGGCGGTCAGGGCCAGCAACTGCAGCAGGTGGTTCTGGATGACGTCGCGGGCCGAGCCGATCGTGTCGTAGTAGCCGGCGCGGGTGCCGATGCCGATGTCCTCGGCCATGGTGATCTGCACGTGGTCCACGTAGCGCTGGTTCCACAGGGGCTCGAACATGGTGTTGGCGAAGCGCAGCGCCAGAATGTTCTGCACCGTCTCCTTGCCCAGGTAGTGGTCGACGCGGAAGACGTCGTCCGGGCGCACGATCCGGGAGACGACGGCGTCCAGCTCCTGGGCGCTGGCGCGGTTGTGGCCGAAGGGCTTCTCAATGATCACCCGCCGCCAGGAGCCCGGGACCTCGTCCACGAGCCCGGAGGCGGCCACATGCTCGGTGACGGCGGAGAACCAGGCCGGCGGCACCGACAGGTAGAAGGCGCGGTTGCCGCCGGTGCCGCGGGTGGCGTCCAGGTCGGTGACGGTGCGGGTGAGCCGCTCGTAGGCGCCGTCGTCGTCGAAGGAGGCCAACTCGACGAAGCGCATGCCGGCGGCCAACTGATCCCAGATCGCCTGCCGCCAGGGGGTGCGGGCGCCGCCGCGCACCGCGTCCGCGACGTATTCGCGCATGTCGTCGTCGGACCAGTTGCGCCGTCCCACGCCCACCAGCGAGAAGCTGGGGGAGAGCAGGCCACGGTTGGCCAGGTCGTAGATGGCCGGCAGGAGCTTGCGCCGGGCCAGGTCGCCGGTGATGCCGAACATGACCAGCACGCACGGATCGGCGATGCGGGGCAGACGCAGGTCGCGCGGGTCCAGCAGCGGATTGTCCCGCGGAGCGGCAACGCCTCCCGGGGCGCCGGAGGCGGTCGGTGTGCTTGAGATATGGGAGAGGTCCACGGGTGCCTTCTGCGCCTTCCTGTTCTTCTTCCCGGTGGGTGGTTGCGGCCGACCATGACGCCCACTCGGATCCCGGATGCGGTGCAGGGCCGACCGTATCCACTCTATGCGCTCGGCCGACACCGACGCCGGGCAGGGCGGGTGTCGAGGGGGTGTCTGTCAGGGCGTGTTTCAAGTTCTCACCGGCCGTGTACGACGCGACGGCCCCAACGGTAGGCTCTGGGGTGCGCCGGGAGCCTGCCCGGCGCGTAACCTTGCCCAATAACCGATCCCAGAACCGTGGCCCGTGCGGACGGGCAGAAGAGGATTGCGATGAGTTCAGCGAGCGACTTCGTCCCGCAGCCCGCCTCAGCGGATATCGGCGTGTACGGGCTGGGGGTGATGGGCGCCAACCTGGCTCGCAACCTCGCCCGCCATGGTCACTCGGTCGCGGTGTTCAACCGCACCCCGGCCCGCACGGAGCGGCTCATGGACCTGCACGGGGGCGAGGGCGACTTCGTTCCGGCCGTCGACGCGGCCGCTTTCGTCGCCTCGCTGCGGCGGCCGCGCGCCGTGATCATCATGGTGCAGGCCGGCTCCGCCACTGAGGCGGTCATCGAGCAGTTGCGCGAGTTGCTGGAGCCGGGAGACATCATCGTCGACGCCGGCAACACCTTCTATGAGGACACCGAGCGCCGCGAGACCTCCCTGCGCGAGCAGGGCATCCACTTCGTTGGCATGGGTGTGTCCGGTGGTGAGGAGGGGGCACTGCTCGGCCCCTCGATCATGCCCGGCGGCACCGACGCCTCCTACGAGCGCCTCGGGCCGCTGCTGGAGTCCATCTCCGCCCACGTGGACGGCGAGCCCTGCTGCACGCACGTCGGCCCCGGCGGCGCCGGCCACTTCGTGAAGATGGTGCACAACGGCATTGAGTATGCCGACATGCAGCTGATCGCCGAGGCCTACGATCTGCTGCGCGGCGTGGCCGGAATGAGCGTGCCCGAGATCGCCGGCGTCTTCCGCGACTGGAAGCACTCCGAGCTGGACTCCTACCTGATCGACATCACCACCGAGGTCCTGGACCGGGTGGACCCGGCCACGGGCGCGCCCTTCGTGGATGTGATTGTGGACGCCGCCGGCCAGAAGGGGACGGGCGCCTGGACCACCCGCACGGCCCTGGACCTGGGCGTGGCCGTGCCCGCCATCGCGGAGGCCACCTTCGCGCGGGCGGCCTCCTCCGCTCCCGCGCAGCGGGCCGCCGTGCGGGCCGCAGAACTGAACGCCGGCACCACCGTGCCGCATCTGGCCGCCGGCCCCGAGCGCGACGCCTTCGTCGACGCCGTGCGCCAGGCCCTGTACGGGTCCAAGATCGCTGCCTACGCCCAGGGCTTCGACGAGATCGCCACCGCGTCCGCACAGCACGACTGGAATGTGGACCTGGGCGCCATGGCCCGCATCTGGCGCGGCGGCTGCATCATTCGCGCCCGCTTCCTGGACGACATAACCCGCGCCTACGAGGCCGACCCCCAGCTGCCCAGCCTGCTGACGGCCCCCACCTTCGCGGACGCGCTGCGAGCCGCCCTGCCGGCCTGGCGGCAGGTGGTCTCCGCCGCCGCCCTGGCGGGCGTGCCCGCACCGGCTTTCGCGGCCTCGTTGGCCTACGTGGACCAGCTGCGCGCCCAGCGCCTGCCCGCCGCTCTCATCCAGGGACAGCGCGACTTCTTCGGCTCTCACACCTATCACCGTGTGGACGACCCCGAGGGCGTCTACCACGTGCTGTGGGCCGAGCCGGGCCGCGCCGAGGAGAAGTGGAACTGAGTCCTGGACTCGGGGCCGGGTGAAACGCCATCAGCCGCATCCGGCCCCGGCCGGGACCTTTTCCGGACCACGCATTGCGGCGGCCCACCGCGGCAACGGTATGGTTTGACCACAGCGGTGCGACCGGCACCGCCCGACCGGAGGGGAACAGATGTCGAGCACGCCGATGGAACCGGATCCCACCTCGACCCAGGCCTTCGGGGCGATTGGCGTCCCCGTTGAGCCCGACGTCCCCTCAGTGGGCATCTCCGCTCAGGACCGGGCCGCCATCGCGGCACTGCCCGCGGGCACGGCGCTGCTCCTGGTGCAGCAGGGACCGACCGCCGGCGCTCGCTTCCTGCTCGATTCCGCCGAGACAACCGTCGGACGGCACCCGCGCGCAGACATTTTCCTCGACGACGTCACGGTTTCCCGCAAGCACGCGGTCTTCACCGCGCTGCCCGCCGGCGGCTTCTCCGTGCGCGATCAGGGCTCGCTCAACGGCACCTACGTAAACCGCCAGCGCGTGGAGCAGGTGGCCCTGCGTGCGGGCGATGAGGTCCAGATCGGCAAGTACCGCATGACCTACCACCCCGCGCCCCAGCGGGCCGCGCAGTGACCGGCGCCGCCGCCCGGCGTGGGGCGGCCGACGACTTGGCGCCCGCAGAGGGATCCGAACCGTGGCCGCGCGGGGTCTCCCGCGAGCCGGCGATGAAGATCGGTGAGGTGGTCGACCGCCTCAAAGCCGAGTTCCCTGCGCTGTCTGTCTCCAAGGTGCGTTATCTCGAGGCCGAGGGACTCATCTCCCCGCACCGGGTCGGCAATGGCTATCGGCGCTACTCGGTCGCCGACATGGAGCGGCTGCGCTACACCCTGACCGCGCAGCGCGACGAGTACCTGCCGCTGTCGGTGATTCGCGAGCGTCTGACGGAGTTGGACGGGGATATGGACGCCCCGCCGCCGGCCCCGGTGGCGCGGGTGGTGGCCTCGGACGGCCGTACCGTGGCCGGCGCCTTCGACGCCGATGACCTGGTGCACCACTCGGGGGCGTCGCTGGCGCAGATCGAGGAACTCGTGACGATCGGCATCATTGTGCCCGACGCGCACGGCCGCTTCGACTCCCGTGCCCTCACCACCGTGTCGCTCGCGCTCAGGGCGGGCCGGCTGGGCGTGCCCCTGCGCAATCTGCGGACGGTGCGCAGCGCCGCCGAGCGTGAGGCCGACGCCATCGAACTGGCTACCCAGCACAAGCGCAGTCGCTCGACGACGGCGGGGGAGGACGCGGCCGCGGAACTGGCCGGGGTGCTGGCGCAGCTGCACACCAGCCTGCTGCACCACGCCGTCGACGCGCTGCGCTGACCGTCGTATACCAGTCGGCTACTCCAGATACTTCTGTCACCGTTCCCAGGACAGCACCGCCGACCCGCCGGTAGGTTATGAGCGTGCGGACCATGTCACTGATGGGAGTCCGTTCCACGGTCCCGGACTCAGGCCTGGTCGCCGTCCTCATGGAGGACGGGGGCCCTGGCATGATCACCGTCCCCGTGGGGGCGCGGGACGGACTGCTGCTGAGCACCCCTAGCCACAACCGGCCCCCCAGCTGGGTGCCGTTTCTGACTGCCTGCGTGGATGCTTTCGGCTCGGCCATACTGCGGGTGGAGCTCGACGTCGATGCGGACGGCGGCCTATGCGCCGCCGCGGTGCTCGACGCCGCGGCACCCGGCCTGCCGAAGGTGGTGCCCTGTGTCCCCAGCGACGCGCTGATTCTGGCCGACATGCTGTCCCTGCCGATGCTGGCCACCGACGCGCTGCTGCGGTTGCGCGGCATCGATCTGGGCGAGGAGGCATTGCAGCAGCGCATGCTGCGGTGGCGGCGGGAGTTGGACGGGGCCGTCTCGGAAGATGCGTGACCCCGCCCGTCCCGACCGGTCGGCTTCCTGCGACACGCGTGGCTCTTGTGACAGATGTGAAAGTTGATGTGCATCGCGTCACATTTCTCTTGCGGGTGTTGCGGGTTATCCGCGCAATTTCGCGCCGTCGGAACAGCGGGGGAGTCGAGCGTGAACCTCAACCTCAACTCAATGCCCTTTGTTCGGCGTGCCTGACATTGAGTCCGCCCACGACGGGTTCTATCGTGGAGCAGTGGCCGGGAGGACCGGCCCGCGCGTGCGTCCCCGCGTACGCCCCGATCTCGACAGGAGCCGGCAAGTGAGCGCCAACGAAGCGAGTCTTCACGCACCCGCACCCCAGCACACGCAGGGGATGCTCTTCGGTGACCCGCTCCCGCACCTGGACGTCAACACCGGCTATCGCGGACCGGTCGCCTGCCGCGCCGCCGGCATCACCTACCGGCAACTGGATTACTGGGCCCGCACGGGCCTGGTCGAGCCCTCCATCCGTGGAGCCAAGGGCTCCGGCTCCCAGAGGCTGTACGCGTTCCGCGACATCCTGTTGCTCAAGATCGTCAAGCGCCTGCTCGACACCGGCGTCTCACTTCAGCAGATCCGGGTGGCCATCAACGCCCTGCACGCGCGCGGGGTCGAGGACCTGACCTCGATCACCCTGATGAGCGACGGCGCCTCCGTTTACGAGTGCACCAGCGCCGACGAGGTCGTGGACCTGGTCCAGGGCGGCCAGGGCGTCTTCGGCATCGCGGTCGGACGCGTCTGGCATGAGATCGAGGGATCGCTCGCCGAGCTCCCGGTCGAGCACGCCGCCGACGCCCCGGTCGTCGAGGACGAGCTTGCCAAGCGCCGTGCGGCCAAGCAGCAGGCGGTCTGATAACAAACTCGAAGAGGTACAACATGGCGCCAACCAGAACACTCGGGAACTCCGATCTTTCCGTCAGCCCCATCGGTCTGGGTGGGAACGTCTTCGGTTGGACGGCCGACGAACCCACCTCCCACCGCATTCTGGACGCCTACGTGGACGCCGGCGGAAACTTCATCGACACGGCCGACGGCTACTCCCACTGGGCCGAAGGCCACGTCGGCGGCGAGTCCGAGGCCGTGATCGGTAGCTGGCTGGCGGACCGCGGCCGCCGCGACGACGTCATCATCGCCACCAAGGTAGCCACCAAGCCCGGGCGCGAGGGCCTCGCCGCCGGCAACATCCGCACCGCCCTGGACGAGTCTCTGGAGCGGCTGCACACCGACCACGTGGACGTCTACTACGCCCACTACGACGACCCGAACACGCCGCTGGAGGAAACGGTCGCCGCCTTCGAGGAGGCGCGTGTCGCCGGCAAGACCCGCCACGTGGCGCTGTCCAACTACACCCCCGACCGCGTTGAGGAGTGGTGCGCCATCGCCGCCGCCAATGACTTCGCGGCTCCGGTTGCGCTCCAACCCCACTACAACCTGGTGCACCGGCACGACGTCGAGGGCCCCGGCAACCGCGGGGAGGTGGCCGCCGCTCACCAGCTGGGCATGGTGCCCTACTTCGCCCTCGCCTCCGGATTCCTCACCGGCAAATACCGGCCCGCCGCCGCGACCGGCGCGGAGGTGGCCTCGCCGCGCGGCGGCTGGGTGGAGGACTACCTGCGCCCGGAGTGCTTCGCCGTCGTGGACGTGCTGCGCGAGGTTGCTGCTGCGCACGACGTCGCCCCCGCCGCGGTCGCCCTGGCCTGGCTGCGAGACCGCCCCGGTGTGGTGGCCCCGCTGGCCTCCGCGCGCACCCTCGAACAGCTCGGACCCATCGTCGACGCCCTCACGCTCACGCTCACCGCGGACGAGACCGCGGCGCTCACCCGGGCCTCGGATCAGGTCTGAGACAACCGGCAACAGAACCGACGCCGCCCGGCGTGCGCCTCAAGGCGCAC
>NZ_QMIN01000006.1:0-33651 GCF_003287795.1 Actinomyces sp. Z5 | reverse complement strand
TAATCACCCCGACTTCCCCGCACCACAGCAACCAAAATCCCGATCTTTAGCAACACGTTCACGCCGATAACTCGCATCGGGGCGCTCGCCGTCGAGCTTGACGTGCCAGGTGGGTCGTGTTCGCCTACCGAGAGACGCTGCGTCGTCACGAGATCGTTGCCTGAGACGACCTCAAAACCGCACAGACGAGCTAAGCGCAGCGCAAGATAAGAGACGCCCGCCACTGTCCGCACTCAGGGAAGAGATGAATATGAAGCCCTCCGGCTGGGGGATCGCACTGCGCGTCCTCGGCGTCCTGTCCACACTCTTCGCAGGCCTCGGGATCATCGGCATCATCGGCGCCATGGCCACCGACGACTACAGTGGCGGAGACGCCGTCCTCGGCTCCCTGATCCTCGTGATCCCACCAATCGTGGTCGCAGTACTCCTGTTCCGCGGAGCCGAACGCGTAGACAAGTGGGCCGTCGAACGCGCCGCACGGCGAGCCGCCCAGGCCGCCGCAGCCCGGCCGACACCACCGCAACCGGCCCTGCTGCAGACCCAGCCCCGCGACGAGTCACAGAAGGCCAAGGCAGCCGAGGAAAAAGCCGCGAAACGACGTCAGATAGAAGCCGAGCGACAGGCAGCCAAGGAAGAGCAGGAGGCAAAGCGTGCTGAGCGGAAGGCCGCCAGAGCCGCACGGCGAAAAGAACGCGAGGAGAAACGGGCCGCTGCCGCAGCAGCGGCTCGCGAGCGCGCCCAGGCCGAGCAGGAGCGCAAGGACCGGGAGGGCTACAGCACTGCGAGTGGTGATTGGGTGCCGCCGAAGCCGTTGGGGACGCTCGTGGACCCGTGGGCTCCCGGGCAGTCGCTTGAAGTGGTGGGGGAGCACTACCGGCAGCGGGCATTCGTGCGCCTACTGGGCCGCAAGCCGGGGTTCGACCAGTACGGCGGCGTCGAGGTTTATGGGGAGGGAATTCTTGTCCCGGACCCGAACAATCCCTACGGTGGGGATGGTGCGGTGGCCGTGTACTTCGGTGGGGAGCACGTTGGATATCTCGCCCGGGAGGACGCCGACAGATACTTTCCGACGTTGGAGAGCATGCATGGCAACGGCGTGCTCGTGCGGGTTCGAGCGAGGGTCTGGGCGAGCCGCCCCTCCGCCGGCGGCGACGTCAATGCCCGCGTGACGCTCGTAGTGCCCGAGCCGGCAGGCATGTTCCCCTCCAATGACTTCCCCGACGCGCCGTATGCCGTAATCCCGACGGGCAGGCGCATCCAAGTGACCAAGGAGGAGGAGCACATGGACGTCCTGGCCGGGTACGTGCGTCGCGGCGTCAACGTGGACAACCATGTTGCGGCGTCCCTGAGGTCCATTAACGAGATCCGGCCCCGGTCGTCATACGAATGCGTGCAGGTCGAGATCGACGGGCAGCGCGTCGGAGTACTGACCAAGGGACAGTCGGACAAGCTCCTGCCCCTGGTCAGGCACATTGAGCAGCGCGGCTACGTGCCGATCGTGAGGGCCGTGGTCAAGGGCACCAAGCTCAAGGCCGACGTCGTGCTCAACACCGCCGACGCGGAAACCATTGACGAGGACTGGCTCGACGACCTCGGCGAAGCCATCACCGACGCGAACATCGACAAGATGCCCGCCACCACGCCCCGCCCGGACTTCGACTGGGACGACTAGCAAACCGCGAGCACCCCGCGCCGATGGAAGGAAAGCGCCGACCCTGCATAGGGCCGGCGCAATACCTGGGTGGGCGATCGGTCAGGGGAGAGAACAGGTCATCCCTCATGCGATGCGCGAACGCCCTCGTAGATGGCTGTATTGCCGCGAGGCCAGCAACCGAGAGCGAAGTAGTGCGTCCAGAGCGCCCAGACCAACTTCCATGCCTCGTCATTGCAGTCCGCGGCTGTAGCGGGCAGGCCGACGGCGGCAGCGTGGTCGACAGAGACGACTGCCGAATGGCTTCTTGGCGCATCGATCAGGAGTGGCTTCAGTTCTCCGGCGAGACGCTCGACCTCATCCCCTGATCTACCAGCTGCGGACAACGCTTCACGCATGAGCGACTCCGACCTATCAAGGGCCGATCGCGCCTGCTCAAGCATCACCATAGTGACGTCGGCGAGCATCGACGAGAACAGAGGGTAAGCGTTCGGGTTCTGAGTTGTCCGAGCCTCCGCCTCCTCAACCGCCGCGACGATGTCCTTGGCGCTGGACATCGTCGGTCGCCCGGTCTCGTCGGTGTAGAGCATCTGCGGGTCGATCGGGCCGAGGTCGCCGCCGGGCCCCATCACGATGTGGTTCGCGCCGAGGCAAAGGATCGTGGCGGCGCTCTTTGCCATGTCCGGCACAAGCACCGTGAGTTCACGGCACCGCGTCTGCATTGAGCGGACCATACGCAGAGCGGTCTCCCCATCGCCGCCCGGGGACGACAGGAGCAAGTGAAGGTCCTTCTCTGGATCACAGTCGACGAGGAGTTCCTCAAGGATTGTCATGTTCGTCCAGCCGATCTGGTCGATCACGACGATGAGATTCACGTCTTTGAGATCCTGATACTGCTTGATCAGCTCCTGGCGTGCGTAGCGGGCCGAATGCTCCGCGTGGAACAGCGGAGTATGCGGTGCCGAGGCCATCAGATACGGCCAACCACGGGGCGGAAGCTCTTCCTCTTGCCGCGGCGCAGCTTGGCCCCCTGACGACGTGCCTCCATCGCAAGTTCGGCCTTGGCGGCCCAGTCCTGGCCCCTGTCCTTGGTCGGCTGAGGGAGCGCCGGGGTCGGCTCCTCGCGCTGAGGCGCCGGGGCGGTGGACGTCGTTATCATCATCGACCTCCTGGCGGTGGTGCGGAACGAGTTGCTTAATCATGGTAATGGGCCCAAGGGCCCATTACTAGGTGACTTTCTTCCCAGGTCAGTTAGCCCTCGCACGCGGTGGGGCGTACAGGGCAGCCGTTCAACCGTCGGCCCCAATCGCCCGCCCAGCTGAACAAGACCCCGGCAATGATGGGTGTACCGGCATCTCAGAGGCCTTGCGACTCAACCGTCCCAGGAGCGTGAAGACAACATAGCGGGGTAGACGCACGAAGCGTCGCCGTTCATGCCGAATCGTTGCTGCTACCTGACGAACCGTCACCGGAACACACAAACCGTCCATACCCACAACGGCGCCGACGACGTCCTCATCAACCCGAACACGACCACCACACCCCGACCGCCAACCCGAACCACCACCCCCACACACAAACCGCCGGTTAAGTCGTTCCTAGAACTTTCACAGCGCCACATCGGGGGACCTCCCAGCCGCAGCGGGTTACATGGTCACTGCCGCCGGGCGGAACGGGTCATGAGGGAATGGGGAGCCCAGTGACTGACCCGCTTCCGAGACGGGACGGGTACATGGGAGCCCGCGCCGCGTCGTCCTGGCGAAGGAGGACCGCCCCTCGGGACCGGGAACCCCGAGGGCTTCGAGCACCTCGTCGGTGGCCTGTGGGCCGGGGACACCACCCGCCCACGGGCCACCGGCATGTCCGGCGGCATCCCCCGCGCAGCGCTGAATGCGTTGGTGGGCGTGTCGGATCCGGCGCAACGGCCGGCCGTCGGCGGGGCACCGATGAGCCCACGGCCGCGCACGGGCGCCTTTCCGTCCCCGGAGCAATGTGTGTCAGCCTTAAGACATGCGTCATCCCCGTACCGCGCTCGCCATCCCCGCCGCGCTACTGCTTGCCCTGGGAGTAACGGCATGCCAGGGCGGCACCACGGCGGACCCCGCCACGCCCACAACCACGCCGTCGCCGTCCGCCACACCCAGTCAGGACGTACCGCTCCAGGAGGCCCTCGCCACCCCGACCGCACAGACCGTTTCCGCCATGGACATCGAGGTCGGCGACTGCCTGACCTATGCCACGCCCGGGGACGCGGCAGACGCCGGCGCGGAAACCTCGAACACACAGACGCCGGAGCCCTCCGCGTCACAGCCCGACACCGCCACGGCGGACGCCTCGGCAAACACCGCGAGCGCCGCCGAGCCCGGCACCGTCTCCAGCGTCGATCTCATCGACTGCGCCGCCCCACACCGCTACGAGGTCTACGCGGAGGGCGCGATCGCCGCGGACGCCTTCCCGGAAGGCGACCTCATGGAGCAGTACGTCTCGGACATCTGCTACGACGCCTTCGAGAACTACGTCGGCACCAGCTACGACGACGCCTACACCCAGGGCCGCTACGCGGTCACCTCCCTGCGGCCCACGCAGAGCACCTGGGCACAGGGCGACCGCAGAGTCTCCTGCCTGCTGACCTCCGTGGATGGCGGCGACCTGACCGGGTCCGCCCGCAGCTCTGACGGCTGACCCGCTACGGCGACCGTCTACTGCGCGACTTACACCCGGTCGGCGCCGACCCGCTCGGGAGAGGCCACGTCCGGTGAGGTCGGCGTGCCATCGGGGGCGGGTCCCAAGTCGGCGATCAGGTCGCGGGCGGTGCGCCCGTCCTCCGAGGCGTTGTCAATGCCGGTGAGCAGCCGATCCGCGGTCGACGACGACGCCTCCGCCGTCCGCACGCCCGCCGGTGTGGCCGGTGCGCCGGCCGCATCCCGCGCGGCATCCTCCTGCATCATGAAGGCGGTGGAGATCATCAGCTTGATGCGGTTGAGCTGGTTGACCTCGCTGGCGCCGGGGTCGTAGTCGATGCCGACGATGTTGGCCTGCGGGTAGCGGCGGCGGATCTCCCGGAACATGCCCTTGCCGACCACGTGGTTGGGCAGGCAGGCGAAGGGCTGGCAGCACACGATGTTGGGGGTGCCGTGCTCGATGAGTTCGATCATCTCGGCGGTCAGCAGCCAGCCCTCGCCGGCCTGGTTGCCGAGGCTGAGGATCTGGCCGGCCTTCTCGGCCATTTCCGCGATGGGGGACTCAACGTCGAACTTGCCGCCCGCGGCGGCCAGGGCGGCCCGGGCGGGGGCCTGCACCTGCTCGATGAACCACACGCCCGCCTTCTTCTGGTAGACGGTGTCGGTGCCGATGCCGTAGGTGTCCGCCTTCCACTGGGCGGTGGTCATGCCGTTGAGGAAGAAGCCCAGCAGCCCGGGGACGACGGCCTCGCAGCCCTCGGCCTCGATCTGGTCGACCACGTGGTTGTTGGCGTCCGGCTGGAACTTGACCAGGATCTCCCCCACGACGCCGACGCGCGGCTTGCGGGGCACATCCGCCAGCTCCAGCGCATCGAACTCGTGCACCATCTCCCGCAGCAGGCGGCGGTAGCCGATGCGCCCGCCCCAGGTGGTGGAGCGGCCCTTGTGCTCGAAGAACTCGCAGGCGATCTGGCTCCAGCGCTCGTACAGCGCCTGCGCGGAGCCGGGCACCGCCTCGTAGGGCCGCACCCGCAGCAGGCAGGTGCTCAGGGTGTCGCCGATGACGACCCCCTGCAGCGCCTTGTAGGCCATGGTGGGGGTGAGCTTGAAGCCGGGGTTCTCCTCAATGCCCTGCAGGGAGACGGCCAGCACCGGGATCTGCGGGTAGCCGGCCTCGCGCAGGCCCTTGCGGAGCATGGCGGCGTAGTTGGTGGCGCGGCACATGCCGCCGGTCTGGGAGATGGCGACCACGCACTTGTCCGGATCGTGGGAGCCGTCCTCAAAGGCGCCGATGAGCTGGCCGATCACCATGATGGCGGGGAAGCAGGCGTCGTTGTTGACGTAGCGCAGCCCCACCTCGAGGTCGGCCTTGCTGGCGGACTCCAGCAGCTCGACCTTGTAGCCCAGGCGTCGCATGAGCGGCACCAGCGGCCGGAAGTGGATCGGGCTCATCTGCGGCATGAGGATGGTGTGGGTCTCGCGCATCTCCTCGGTGAACATCGGGGTGGTGGCGGCCGGCAGGCTCCGCTCGCTGCGGGCCACGCGCCCGGCGAGCGTGTGGTCGCCGTCGTCCGCGGGCGCCGGGTTCTCGCGCGGAGCACCGCCGTCCTCCTTGCCGACGGCGATAGCGTCCCCGGCGGTGGGCGTGGTGGTGTCGACCTCGACGGGCTCGTCCGCGAGGTCCTGCGCCTGCTCGTCGACGACGGCGTCCGCCGCCTGCTCGCCCGCCTCCCGCTGCCGCCGGCGCGCCTCGCTGGCAGCGGCGAGCGAGCGCAGGCGGATGGTGGCGGCGCCGAGGTTGGAGACCTCATCGATCTTGAGGGTGGTGTACACCCCGCCGGCGGACTCGAGGATCTCCTGCACCTGGTCGGTGGTGACGGCGTCGACGCCGCAGCCGAAGGAGTTCAGCTGCACCAGTTCGAGGTCGTCGGCCCGGGTGACCAGCTCGGCGGCCCGGTACAGGCGGGAGTGGTAGGCCCACTGGTCGCGTACGCGCAGCTTCGGGGACACGTTGGCGACGGCGACCGACGCCGTCGGCGCCTCCAGCCCCTCCGCGGTGACGTCGGACCAGTCGGCGGGCGCCTGCGGGTCCTCCTTGGAGCGGCCCAGGCCGCGGCGGATGGAGGCGACGGCGCGGGACAGTGCGCCGCCGGCCACCTGGTGCTCGACGCCGTCCCCGGCGCCGTCGGGGGACGGCTCGGGTTCGGGCAGGATCGAGTCCTCGGAGAGGACGGCCATGCCCAGGGTGTTGATGACGTCGGGGACGCCGTGGTTGATCTCGGGGTCGATGTGGTAGGGGCGGCCGGCCAGGACTATGCCCTTGCGGCCGTTCTCGCGCATCCACTCCAGGGTGCGGCGGCCCTCGGCGCGCACGTCCGCCTTGAAGGCGGCGTCCTCGGCGAAGCCCGCCGCTACGGCCTTGCGCGCCTCGGGGAGGGTCACGTTCCAGTCGGCGAAGACCTCCACCAGCCGCTCTGCCAGCTTGGCCGGGTCGGCGAGGTTCAGGAAGGGGGCGAGCATGCGCACGCCGTCGGTCTTCTCCCCCTCGGCGGGCGCGGCGCCGTCGGCATCCGCGCCGTCGCGAATGGCCTCCACGTTGTTGCGGATGACCTCGGGGTAGGTGGCCACGATCGGGCAGTTGTAGTGGTCGTCGGCGCCGTCGACGAGTCCGCGCTCGTAGAAGACGCAGGGGAACCAGATGGTCTTCACGCCCTTGTCGATCAACGACTGGACGTGACCGTGGGCGAGCTTGGCCGGGTAGCACACGTTCTCGGAGGGGATGGAGTCCATGCCCTTCTCGAACAGTTCGTGGTTGGAGCGGCCCGACAGCATGACGCGGAAGCCCAGCTGGGTGAGGATCGTGAACCACAGCGGGTAGTTCTCGTACATGCCCAGCACCCGGGGCACGCCGATCTCGCCGCGGGTGTCCTGCCCCTGGCGCAGGCGCCGGTAGGCGAAGGTGCGCCGGTACTTGTAGTCGTACAGGTTGGGCATGTCGGACTTGGTCTTGCGGCGCTCCTGGGTGGCGCCGCGCTCGCAGCGGTTGCCGGACACGTGCCGCTGGCCGTCGTTGAAGGTGGTGATGGTCAGCTTGCAGTGGTTCTGGCACAGCTTGCACACCGTGGTCTCGGTGGTGAAGCCGAAGCGGGACAGCTCGGCCAGGCTCATCAGCGTGCCGGGGACGCCGTCGTAGGTCTCGTGGGCGGTCAGGGCAGCGCCGAAGCAGCCCATGAGGCCGGCGATGTCGGGGCGGACCACCTCGCGCCCGGTGAGCAGCTCGAAGGCGCGCAGCACGGCGTCGTTGAGGAAGGTGCCGCCCTGAACGCTGATGCGCTCGCCCAGCTGGGAGGCGTCGCGCAGCTTGATGACCTTGTACAGGGCGTTGCGCACCACCGAGTAGGACAGTCCGGCGCTGATGTCGCCGGGGGTGGCGTTCTCCTTCTGGGCCTGCTTGACCGAGGAGTTCATGAACACGGTGCAGCGGCTGCCCAGGTCCACCGGGCTGTCCGCGGTCAGCGCGGAGGCGGAGAACTCCTGGATGGACTGGCCCATGGACTGGGCGAAGGTCTGCAGGAAGGAGCCGCAGCCGGCGGAGCAGGCCTCGTTGACGGAGATGGAGTCGATGGCGCCGCCGCGGATGCGCAGGTACTTCATGTCCTGCCCGCCGATGTCGATGACGCTGGTGACGCCGGGGTTCAGGTGGGCGGCGGCCCGGTAGTGGGCCATGGTCTCCACCACGCCCTCGTCGATGCGCAGCGCGGCCTTGACGATGCCCTCGCCGTAGCCGGTGACGCAGGAGCGGACGATGCGCACGTGCTCGGGCATCTCCAGGTGGATGCGGCGCAGGATCTCGACGGCGGCGGTGACGGGGTCGCCCTCGTTGCCGGCGTAGTGCTCCCAGACGATGCGGTTTTGCTCGTCGACGACGACGGCCTTGATGGTGGTGGAGCCGGCGTCGATGCCCAGGAAGCAGTCCTGGTAGTGGGTGGGGGCGCCGTCGGCGGCCTCGGCGTCGGCGGGCGGGGCGGGCCAGCCGACCCGCTCCACGGTGGCCTGGGCGTGACGGGCGCGGAAGGCGGCGAGTTCGGCGTCGTCGGCGAACAGGGGGCGCATGCGGCTGGCGCCCGTGCCGGCGGCGCGGCGGGAGGCGAGGCGGTCGGCGATCTCGGTCAGCGGCGTCGGCTCCCCGTCGGCCAGGAGGGCGGCGCCGACGGCGACGTACAGCTGGGCGTCGTCGGGGCAGGTGAAGGAGTCGACCTGGTCGGCCAGGGTGCGCTCGAAGGCCCGGCGCAGCTCGGGCAGGAAGTGCAGCGGGCCGCCCAGGAACATGACGTTGCCGCGGATGGGGCGGCCGCAGGCCAGGCCGGCGATGGTCTGGGTGACCACGGCCTGGAGCACGGAGGCGGCCAGGTCCTCGCTGGCGGCGCCCTGGTTGATCAGCGGCTGCAGGTCGGACTTGGCGAACACGCCGCAGCGCGAGGCGATCGGGTAGAGGGTCTGGTATTTGGCGGCGAGTTCGTTCAGGCCGGAGGCGTCGGTGTGCAGCAGCTGCGCCATCTGGTCGATGAAGGCACCGGTGCCGCCCGCGCAGGTGCCGTTCATGCGCTGCTCGGGGGTGGGGTGCAGGTAGGTGATCTTGGCGTCCTCGCCGCCGAGCTCGATGATGACATCGGCCTCGGGGTTCTTGGCCTGGACGGTGCGGGTCTCGGCGATGACCTCCTGCACGAAGGGCAGGCCCATCAGGTTGGCCAGGTTCAGGCCGGCGCTGCCGGTGACGGCGCCGCGCACGCGCGCGCCCGGGAAGGCGGCGTCGACCTCGGCCAGTAGGCGGGAGACCTCGCCGCGCACGTCGGCGTTGTGGCGGCGGTACTCGGCAAAGACCGGCTCGGGGAAGGGCGCGCCCGCGACCGGTTCGGGCAGCAGCACGAGCTTGACGGTGGTGGAGCCGATGTCCAGGCCCATGCGCAGGGCGACGGCGGGGTTGGCGGTATCGGCGTCGGCGGCCGTCGTCGCAGATGGGGCGCCTGCGGCGGCCGTGCCGGTGGCGCGCCGGGCGGGGAAGGCGGGCATGCCGAGCGGGATGGCCATAAGCGACGGGCCCGTGCTGGCGACCGGCCGCCCCTCATTCACGACGGGCGCGGCGCCGGAGACAGCCGGCGCGGATACAGCGGCGGGCTGCTCGACGTCGTTCCTGCGTTCAGCGTTCGCGGTCATGAATTCACCTCTCGACCCCACCCGGAATGCGTTACTTCCGGGGCCTCCCAAGACCCGGGGTCGGATAGAACCGTAATCACGGGCGCCGTCGGGCTTCAACGGTGTTGAAATAACCCGGCCCTAGGTCCTTAGTCCTGGCGGCTTTTCCTTGGAAGCGCCGCGAGCCGGACCGAAACCGCCTGAACATCCCCTGAACGCCGTTGAATATTGCGCAGCCAACCTTTCCTAATTCGGGAGAACGTGCAGCCGCCCAGGCCCCGCGAGCCGGATCGTCTAGCCTCACGACATGAGCGACGCGGCCGCACCCAGGCGATCCCATTCGGGGCAACCCCTCCCCGCCACCCCGATTCCCCAGGACACAGGCGACGTCGACCCCGCCCCTCCCGGCACCAGCTCCGCATCCGCACGTCGTCGGGGGCCACGCTCCGGCAGTCGCGCGGGCACGGGCGCCGAGACCACGCGCGACGCCATCCTCGACGCCGCCCGCACCTCCTTCCTAGCCAAGGGCTTCGCCAAGACCACCATCCGCGGGGTCGCCCGGGCCGCCGGCGTCGACCCGGCGCTCGTCTCCTACTACTTCGGCTCCAAGGGCGACCTGTTCGGCGCCTCCATGAACCTGCGCATACGCGCCAGCGAGGAGATCGCCAAGGTGATCTCCGGCGACATCCGCACCGCCGGGCCGCGCCTGGTGCGCCTGGCGATGACCGCCTGGGACGACTCCTCCGGCGGGGTCACGTTCCGTTCCCTGCTGCGCTGGGTGTCCACCGACGACGGCGCCCCCGAGGCCGTGCAGACCTACGCCACCGAGCAGATCGCCGTACCGGTTGCCCAGGCCCTGGAGCAGGCCGGGGTGCTGGGACCCGACGCCCGCGAGCGCGCCACCCTGGCCGGCAGCCAGTTGGTGGGCCTGGCGATGATCCGCTACGTCTTCCAGGTGGAGCCGCTGGCCAGCGCTCCCGTGGACCACCTGGTGGAGGTCGTGGGGCCGACCATTCAGCACTACCTCACCGGTCCCCTGCTGCGCCGGCAGACGCCGGAGAGCCGCTGATCCGCCGTCGTATGCGCCTCCGGGCGGATGCGCACCACCAGCCCGGGACTAACGGGGCTCAGCAAACGGGGCCAACGGGGTCCGGCTCTCGGGCGGGATTGTCCGAATGCCGTTCCGTGTCCCGGTGTGTCACACGTTCCCGTTAGCATGGGTTCGTGATCTTCAAGGCCGTCGGCGACAGTGCGCCCTACCCCGCTCATGGGGTCACTGCGCAGCGCGACTGGGCGGCCATCCCTCCTCGTCAGATCCGGCTCGACCAGTTGGTGACCACGCGGGCGCAGCTGGACCTGCGCGGCCTGCTCGACGACGACTCCACCTTCTACGGTGATTTGTTCGCCCACGTCGTCGCCTGGAACGGGGAGTTGTATCTGGAGACCGGTCTGCACCGGGCCCTGCGCGCCGCGCTCCAGGGGCGCACCTCCATCCACGCGCGCGTCCTCGAACTGACCAACGACGGACGCCCCGTCTCCGCCCCGCCGCCGCCCACGGAGTAGACGGCGGCGAGCCCCCTTCAGCCCTGCCGACGGGCCCGTTTGGCGTAGGCCGGGCCCTCGAGTTCGGTGCCCGCGGGCGCCGACGCCGGTGAGGCCTCCTCCAGGTTCGTGCCCCGGGCCCGGGAGATGGCGCGCATGGCGTGGTAGACGACGATCGCGGCCAGCGAGCCCAGCGCGATTCCCGCGAAGGTCATGTCGCCCCAACTGAAGGTGTAGTCGGCGATGGCCACCACCATGGCGACCGCCGCGGTGTTGAGGTTGACCGGGTCGGAGAAGTCCACGCGGTTCTGCACCCAGATGCGCACCCCGAGCATGCCGATCATGCCGTACAGGACCGTCGCCGCCCCGCCCAGGACGCCGGCGGGAATGGTGGCGATGATGACGCCGAACTTCGGCAGCAGGGACAGGCCCAGAGCCGTCACGGCCGCCACGATGTACGCGGCCGTGGAGTAGACGCGGGTGGCGGCCATGACGCCGATGTTCTCCGCGTAGGTGGTCGTGCCCGAGCCGCCGCCCACGCCCGCGAACATGGTCGACAGCCCGTCCGCGAACAGCGCGCGGCCGGTGACGTCGTCGAGGTTCTCCCCGGTCATGGCGGCCACGGACTTCACGTGCCCGATGTTCTCCGCGACCAGCACCAGCACCACCGGGATGAACAGGCCCAGGAGGCTGACGTCGAAGGCGGGCGCCCGGAACTCGGGCACGCCGAGCCAGCCGGTCTGGGAGATCTGGGAGAAGTCGACCTCTCCCCGCACACAGGCGGTGGCATAGCCGATCAGCACGCCGATGAGGATCGACAGCCGCCCGATGATGCCCTTGAACAGCACCGTGATCACCAGAATCGACACGATCGTCACCAGGGCGGTCACCGGGGCGGTCTTGACGTTGTTCCAGGCGCTGGGCGCGAGGTTGAAGCCGATCAGGGAGACGATGGCGCCGGTGACGATCGGCGGCATGAGCCGGTCGATCCAGCCGGTGCCGGCCACGTGGACGATCACGCCGATGACCGCCAGCAACGCGCCGACGGAGATGATCCCGCCCTGCGCGAGGGACGCCTTCGCCTCGTCCAGCGGCGCGCCCGCGTCCGCCGCGTACCCGGTCACGGCGCCGATCGGCGCGATCAGGGCGAAGGAGGAGCCGAGGTAGCTGGGCAGGCGGCCCGCGGTGATGAGGATGAACAGCAGCGTGCCCAGCCCGGTGAAGAACAGGGTGGTGGACGGGTTGAAGCCCGTCAGCAGCGGCACCAGGAAGGTGGCGCCGAACATGGCGACGACGTGCTGCACGCCGATGCCGACGGTGCGGGGCCAGCTCAGCCGCTCGGCGGGGGTGACGACCTCGCCGGGGGCGATAGAGCGGCCGTCGCCGTGGAGGGTCCAGCCGTGGAAGCGGCGTTTCTGCTTGGGTGGCTGCTTGGAGGGCACGTCGGCTCCTGTCGCGTGGGGGAAGGGGACCGGCACGCGGAGAAGCGACCCCGCACGCCGGAGCGGCAGGGCCCGGCAGAGTCCTGCCGGGGCCACAGTCTAGAAGCCGCCGCCGACGCCCATATGAACTGTCCACGCCCGCCACCGACGTCGTCGGCACCCGCCGACGGCGACGCCGGCCCGCTCCTCCCGGCGCGCATCCGGTCACATACCTCCACGACACGACTTTCACAGGGCGCGCATAGCCTCGCCTCTTAGCGTGGAACGCGGTCCGGGACGGCCCACGCCGTCCTCCCCCACAACCGGAAGCAGCCAATGTCTCCCAGCACTCTTGCCTACATCGCCGTCGACCTGGTCGCCCTGGTCGTGCTCGTCGGCGCCCTGTACACCCGCCGCCACGCCCGCAAGGACCTGGTGGCCGCCTACGCCGGCGTCAACGTCGGCGTCCTGGCGGTCACGCTCCTGCTGTCGACGGCGTCGGTCGGCGCCGGCCTGGGACTGGGCCTGTTCGGCGTGCTGTCGATCATCCGCCTGCGCTCCACCGAGCTGGCCCAGCACGAGGTCGCCTACTTCTTCGCCGCCCTGGCCCTGGGCCTGCTCGGCGGCATCACCGCCGCACCGCTGGCGCTGACGGCCCTGCTGATGGCGCTCGTCGTCGCCTCCCTGTGGATCGGCGACCACCCGGCACTCATGCGCCGGAGCCGCCACCAGATCATCATGCTGGACCGCGCCATCACCGACGAGGACGCGCTCATCGCCCACCTGGAGCAGCTGCTGGACGCGCAGGTGCGCTCGGTGGAGGTGCAGCGCCTCGACCTGGTCGACGACACCACGCTCGTCGACGTCCGCTTCCGCCTGCACCCGGCGGGGCACTCGCGGGCGACGACGGCGTCGGCTCAGCCCGCCGCGAGCGCGCCCGCCCCGGCGCCGGCGCCCCCATCCGCACCTTCGTCTCATGCCTCCCGTCCCCAGCACGCGGCCGCGGCCGCTCCGACGGACACCGCCGACTACGTCTTCCCGCCCGTGGTGCAGCCCGTGGCCCAGCCCGCCGGCCGCTGAACCCGGACCAGAGGACGGACAAGCCACGCCACGGACCGCGCAGCCACAGGAGTCACCCCTCATGAATCAGCACCTGCACACCGGCCGACTGGCAACAACCACACTGGACGAGCTCAACGCCGCCGCCGGCCTGCTCACCCGCGTGGACCGCAAGTACCTGCTGCCCCTGACCACGGCCCAGGCGGTCGTCGACACGCTGGAGGGGCAGGCACGCGCACTGGCCATCGACGGCCAGCGCCGCTTCGCCTACGCCTCCGCCTACTTCGACACCCCCGGCCTGGACGCCTACCTGCTGGCCGCCCGCAAGCGCCGTCGTCGCTTCAAGGTGCGCACCCGCTCCTACCTGGACTCCGGAACCTGCTTCCTGGAGGTCAAGACCCGCGGCGCGCGCGGCGCGACGGTCAAGCAGCGCATGCCCTACGCGCTCGACGACGCCGACCGGCTCACCGCCGAGGGGCGCGCCTTCGTGGCCGGCTGCCTGGAGCGGGCACAGGTCTACTCGCCGGGACACGCCGCGGCGCTCGCCGACTCGCTGGTGCCGGTGCTGGCGACCTCCTACGAACGCACCACCCTGCACCTGCCGCAGGCCCGCGCCCGGGTCACGGTGGACACGGGTCTGACGTGGACCGATCTGAGCGCCGACGGCGCGCCCGTGCGGGAGGCGTCGGTCGACGGGTTGGTGATCGCCGAGACCAAGAACCCGGCCACGCCGTCGCCCACCGACCGGCTGCTGTGGGCGCAGGGGCACCGCCCAGCCAAGATCTCCAAGTTCGCCACCGGCATGGCGCTGCTCCACCCGGAGCTGCCCGCCAACAAGTGGCACCGAGTGCTGGGGCGCGAGTTGGCCGACACCCAGGACTCTCAATTCGACCGTCTGGCCTTCGCCGCCTGACGGCGCCCGCCGCGCACCGGCGTTCCCGGACCACCAGGCACACCACCACTCACGAGGACTCCACCACATGAAGAACCCGCTCAAACACCTGCACCGCATCACGCGCACCGGCGCCATCCGGGCGCTGGCCGCCCTCGCCGCCGTGGCGCTGGTAGCCGGCTGCTCCACCGGCACCGCTACCTCCAGCGCCTCCACCGGCCTCGCCTCCGGAACCGCCTGGACCACGATCACCAGCGAGGTGGCCACGGCGTCCACCGGCGCCGGCGTCGCCGAGATCCTGGCCGCGAACGCCGACACCTCCGAGGCGGTCGCCGCCGTCACCACGGACGACGACGACGGCACCTATGACGCCGCCTCCGCCACCACGATCACCCTGTCCGGCGACTCGGCGAGCGTCGACGGCGACGGGACAGCCGGCGTGAGTGTCGACGGCGGCGACATCACCATCACCGCCTCCGGCACCTATGTGCTGTCCGGCGAGCTCACGGACGGCCAGGTGATCGTGAACGCCGACGACGCCGAGGTGCGCCTGGTGCTCGACGGCGCCGCGATCACCAACGCCGACGGTCCGGCCATTGACATTCAGGATGCGGGCAGCGCCGTCGTCGTGCTGGCCGAGGACTCGGAGAACACGCTCACCGACGGGGAGACCTACGCCGACACCAGCGAGGACGCCCCCACCGCGGCCCTGTTCTCCTCCGACACCGTGGTGCTCACCGGCACCGGCTCGCTGACCGTGACCGGCAACCACAACGACGCCATCTCCTCCAAGAACGGCCTGGTCATCCAGGGCGCGCCCGCGCTCACGGTGGACGCCGTCGACGACGGCATCCGCGGCAAGGACTACCTGGTCGTCTCCGGCGGCACCATCACCGTCACCGCCGGTGGGGACGGGCTGAAGTCCACCGAGGACGACGACGAGACCAAGGGCTTCATCGCCCTGGGTGCGGCCGACATCACCATCACCTCCGGTGACGACGGCGTGTCCGCGACCACCGACGTCACCGTGGATGGCACTACGTTGGCCGTGACCGCGGGCGGCGGGCAGGCGAACGCCGTCCAGGAGGAGGGCTTCGGCGGCATGGGCGGCATGCCCGGCCAGCAGGGCGAGGCCGGCGCGCAGCCCGAGCAGCAGGCACAGCCGCAGGACCAGCAGGCGGGCGCCCCGGCCGAGCAGGCGGGCGACGCCGCCACCGCCGTCGCCACGGATGCCGCCACGGATGATGACGAGGATGAGTCCGGCGTCGACGAGGCCACCAAGCCCAAGGGCATCAACGCCGGCGTCAGCTACACGCAGGAGGACGGCACCGTAACCCTGGACGCCGCGGACGAGGGCCTCCAGGGGGCCTTCATCAACATCGCCGGCGGGGCCCTGACGATCACCTCCGGCGACGACGGCATCAACGCCACCAACGGCGACTATGTGATCGAGGGGCATGAGAACGTCGACTCCGAGGGCGACGACGGTGCGGTGCTGACGATCTCCGGCGGGCAGGTGCAGGTGTCCTTCACCTATTCCGACGGCATCGACTCCAACGGGTCGGCGTACATCACCGGCGGGCAGGTGGTCGTCTCCGGCCAGGCGGGCTCCGTGGACGGGGCGGTGGACGTCAACGGCGAGAGCCAGGTCGTTGGCATCACCGGCTCCCCGAGCGTGTCGGCGGCCGACACCATCACCGTGACCGGCGCGGACGGCAGCTCCTGGGAGATGACCAGCGTCTTCACCTCGCAGTACCTCACCGTGCTGGGCCTGACCGAGGGCGCGGAGTACACCGTGGCCACCACCTCGGGCGGCTCGGCCACCGGCACCGCCGCGGCGCTCAGCTCGGGCATGGGCGGAGGAATGGGTGGCGGCATGGGAGGCCAGGCGCCGTCCGACGGCGGTGCCGGTGGCCAGGGCAGGGCGGGCGGCCAAGGCTGACGCACGGCTCCCGTCTACTACGCCACTTCGGTGTTGGGTACGCCGGTTAGGTGTCCGTTGAAGGCCTGTAAGCCATTCAGCAGACCCCTAACCGGCGTTGTAGACGCTGAACCGGCGTAGCAGACGGCTTCGGAGTGTCGGAGAAACCGCGAGCTACGGCAGCGGGCCACGACCTAGGTCAGGTGCTCCTTGAGGAAGGCGTCGACGACGTCGAGCACGCCGTCCTGCCAGAAGGGGGCACCGCCGTGGTCGGCGCCGGCCAGCCGGTAGAAGGTGACGTCCTGACCCTTGGCCTGCAGGTCCTGCACCAGCCAGACGGACTGGGAGAAGTTGACGATGCGGTCCTTGTCCCCATGGATCACCAGCAGCGGCGGCAGAGCGCGCCGCGAGGCATGCGGCACGTGATCCATGATGACGGTGGGGGAGACGAGTTCGGGATGCTCGTCCACCCGCACCCGGCCGATCAGCCAGCCCTCGGGAGAGTCCGCCTCCAAATGGTCCTGAATGGACAGGTACTCGTTCATCCGCCCGATGTGGGTGGGGCCGTAGTAGTCAACGAAGGCCCTCAGGCCCAGCCCCTCGGTGACGAGCTCGTCGGAGAAGGCGGGATCGTCGTCGGCGCCGCTCGTACCGGTGGCCCAGGTCATCAGGGTGGTGTGCCCGCCGGAGGAGTCGCCCCACATGGCCATGCGATTGACGTCGACGTGGTAATCGGCGGCGTGTGCGCGCAGCCAGCGCACCGCCGTCTTGGCGTCCTTGGCCTGGGCGGGGAAGGGCGCGACCTCACTGCCGCGGTACTCGACGATGGCGATCACGTACCCGCGGGCGGCGAAGGCCACCAGGTTGCCCAGTTCATGGCCGAGCTGCTGAGTGTGGAAGGCCGAGCCCTGCACATACAGGATGGTGGGGTAGACGTCGGTCGCGGTGTCGGGGAAGACGACCCGACGCGGCGGCATGATGATCTGCAGGTGGAGCGTGCGGCCGGACTTCTCGGCGTAGGGCACGTTCAGGTGGACCTCCCCATAGCGGGGCTTATCTTCTGCCGGAAGCGTGCGCACGCCGGGCGCGGTCAGCTCGGAGGCGGGGAAGTCGGCGGGCTCGACGAGCCGGGGCGGGGTGAATAGCAAGTCGGTCATGGCGTACTCCATGTCTGTAGGACGGCGTCGGCCGCGGCACAAACCATCATGCCTCCCCCGGGGATGCCGCACGCCATCGTTGCAGGAAGGACAGTGCTCGCCGCCTCGTGCCGTCGCGACCGGCTCAACGCCGCACAACAACTGGTAAGTACGTTCCAGCGCTTTTCATATGTACTGGCGTCATGAGCATGCTGAGCATGACAGACGCCCGACGTGCGCCGGAACGGTGGCGCGTTCCCACTGCGGCCGCGGCGGCGGGCGGTGGAGTCGCAGTAGAGTCTTGGCATGGTCTCCATGGACGACGTCACCGCACCGCTCGGCGGACTGAGTGTGGAGGGCTACGCGTCGATCAGTAGAGTGAACTTGGAACTCACCAGCGCAGTCACCGTGCTCATCGGCGCCAACGGGGCGGGCAAGTCGAACCTCGTCAGCGCACTCGAGGTCATCTCCCGCGTCTGGGATAACACCTTCCAGGACTACCTGGTGCGCCACGGCGGCCTGCCGGCGCTGCTGCACACGGATGCGGCAGCATCATTCGATGAAGCCACCTTTGAAATACGCGGCCTGCCCGATGCGCAGAACCACTCCACCGGCTACCGCGTACGCCTGCGGGTGGACCGCAACAGCGAGGAGCAGGCCGCACTCGTCACCGAGGACTTCCTGTTCCACGACCGCACCAAGTACCCAGAGCCCTACAACGAGCACGTGTCATGGCGGGTGGCACGCAGTCGGGCCGCCTCCTTCCTCACCGCCGATGACCCTGAGGACGGCAAGCTGCAACGCTTCGCACGCTATGTGGCTCCGCTGGTCTCCGGGTGCCGGGTCTTTCACTTCGACGACGTCTCCCCCGAGGCACCGCCACGTTCCTTCTCCGAGGTTGGCGACGACATCGCCTTGCGCGCCAACGCCGAGAACATCGCCGCCTACCTGCTGCGCATTCGGGACGACCATCCGCAGCACTATCAGCGAATCGTGGCAACCATACGTCTGGCAGCACCGTTCTTCGAGGACTTCGTGCTCCAACCCAACCGAAACGACCAGCTACGCCTGCGCTGGCGTCAGCGGGGCCTGGACCGGGTGTTCCAGCCACGCTCCCTGAGCGACGGCACCCTGCGTTTCATCTGTCTGGCGACTCTGCTGCTCGGCCCGGATCTGCCGGCGACGATCGTGCTCGATGAGCCGGAGTTGGGGCTGCACCCGGCAGCGATAGGCCTACTTGCCGAGATGGTGCACGCGGCCGCCGACGACGGACACCGAATCCTGTTGGCAACGCAGTCGGTGCCGTTGCTGTCACAGTTCTCCCTGGAAGAAGTAGCCGTGCTGAACCGGGTGGGCGGCAACACCACCATCAGCCGTCCGAATCCCGATGAACTCACCGGTTTCCTCGAGGAGTATTCGGTGGGCAGCCTGTGGGAGATGAACCTGCTGCGCGGACGCCCCGCACCCGAGACTCTGTCCGGGGAGGCGGAGCGATGAGTATCCGTTGGGTAGCGCTCCTAGTTGAAGGACAGACCGAAGAGGCCTTCGCTAATACAGTGTTGGCTCCAACCGCCGAGTCTCAGGGAGTGTCCCTGACCCCCATGGTTGTGAAAACCTCGGCCACGCCCACTGGCTCACATAAAGGAGGCGGTGGCTGGCAGGGATACGACCGCATGCTTCGTAATCTGTTACGGCAACCGCATTGGCGCCGCGTGGGGTTGATGATCGACTACTACGGTTACCCACCGGGAGCCCCCGGACAGAATGGCCGCCGGTCTGACGCCAATGACCGCCACCAACTCACCGAGGCGCTCACTTCGCACTACGTCGATCCTGCTGCGGCCGATCGGTTCTGTCCGCTGATCATCAAGCATGAGTTCGAGTCCCTGGTACTCGCAGCCATCGACGGCGGAGCAGGCGATGAGATCATTCCCAGCCAGGCGCTGCGTTCCCTCCGCGCCGCCATAAAGCTTGCGGGCACTCCGGAGGATGTGAACAACGGCGCGAGCACAAGCCCATCCAAGCGGCTCAAACGCGCATTCCCCCGCTACAGCAAAACCGTGGACGGCATAACCCTGATCCAACAGGTTGGTCTGACGGCCATCCTTGAACGCTGCCCGGTCTTCTCCGCCTGGTGGCGGGAACTGCTCGCCTGAGGCACCCCGTCCGCTTCGCCACTTCGGCGTTAACAACGCCAGTTAACCGTCTGCTGAAGGGCTCCGAGGTATACAGCAGACCGTTAAGTAGCGTTGTTAACGTCCAACCGGCGCAGCAGACACCTCACCCCACCCCACCACCGCACCCGTAAACGCCAGAAGCCGGTGAACGGGCGTAGCAGACGAGTTCGGGACCACCAGCGGCGGCGGCATAAGCTCCGGGTATGACCATCGTTGAGGCATCCGCCGTCGCCCCGCTCGCCCGTCACCTGGCCGGGCCGCTGGACGACGATGCCGCGCCGGTGCTCGTCCTATCCCACGGCATCACCGACTCCGCGGCCTGCTGGATCGAGGCCGTGGACCGCTGGTCGGCGTTCGGCTACCGGATCGTCGCCCTGGACGCCCGCGGCCATGGCGACTCCCCGCGCTGGGATCAGCCGGACCTGGCCAACCAGAGGACGACCGGCGAGCGCCTGGCCGCCGACCTGGTGGACGTGCTGGAGGACCTGCGCGCGCACGGCCTGCGCGGTGAGGGTCCACTGCGCGCGCCGCTCGCCGTCGTCGGGCACTCCATGGGCGGGGTGACCAGCCTGGACGTGGCCGCGCACCGCCCCGATCTGGTGGACGCCGCCGTCGCCGAGGACCCGGCCTTCGTCACACCGATCTGGCGCCGGCTGCTGGCCATTAACGCCTACCGCCAGGTGCGGGAGATGCGGCAGATCGCCGCCGACCCGCAGGCGCGCTTCGAGTTGGAGATGCGCAACAACCCCACCTGGTCGCCCCGGGAGACCCGCGCCAGCGTGGAGGCCGCCTGCGGCGTCGACCTGGGGTTCATCGCGCAGGGCTGTGTCTCCCCGCCAACCCCCTGGGAGGAGGTCATCGACTCCCTGGCGGTGCCGACTTTGATCGTCACCGGCACCGAGCGCGTGGTGCTGCGCGGTGACAATCTCACCAACATCACCCGTCGCGCGAATCCAACCATCGAGACCGCAGTCATCGAGGGCGCGCCTCACTGCGTGCGCCGCACCTTCCCCAATCGCTTCCACGCCATCACCGACCCCTGGCTCGCCAGGCGCCTCGAGGCCAACACACGTCGGCAGCTGCACCCCACCAGTCACCAGGCGGCATAAGAGCGGCGCGGACCTTCGGGGCGGGGCCCCGCCTAAAGTGCCCCCACCTTCGGTGTCTTCGACGACGCCTGCCCGGGCCTGTGGGGCAGGGCGGAGCCCGCCCCAAGCTGGCATTGCGGGACGACCGCAGCGGTGGGATCGTCATGGCGAAGTATCCCGCAGTGGCCGACACCTACTACCTGCTCACCTGCGAGGCCGTGGCACTGCAGGTGGCGCGCGCCATGGTGGCCCGTGCTGCCCTGTCGATCTGCCTGCACGACGTCGACGATCACCCCTGGAACATGGGGTTCCTCCGGGACGCGGATGGCTGGCGGGCGGCACCGGTCTTCGACGTCGTCCCCTGCCCGGACGAACGGGACGGAACGCCACTGGAGGGGACGACGTCGGAGCGGAGCCTAGAACAACTATTGGACCTGGACTGAGGACTGCCGCGCAGCGAAGTCCTCGACCTGACCACGCGAGTGGCGCAGGTTGCCCGAGGCGCCTGGGAGCGGGCCCGGAAGGACTTCGGCCTGGACCCGCAGGACGCCCGGATGTGCGAGCGCATCATTGAATCGACCTGCGACTTCGACACGGTGCTCGACGGCCGTGAGGCCCGCTACGCCAGCTGAAACCGGGCGCCCACCAAGGCATGGCTCACCGAACCGCGTCAGTCGGTGGAGCGCACCAGCCACCAGGCGGCGTAGGGCGGCACCGGCACCTGGCCGTCGCCGGCGCCCTCCAGGCTGGTGGAACCCGAGGGCACCGTGTCCGTGAGCACGTCCACCGCCCCGAGCACCCCGTACTCGGCCAGGCGCGCCGCGGGCACGGAGCGCCAGTCCGGAGTCACGTTGTACACGCCCACGAAGCTGCCGCGCGGATGATCGCGGAAGGTGACCAGCACGCCGTCGTCGTCGACGGGGGCGACGACGGTGCGCACGTCCGCGCTCAGCTGCGGCAGGGAGGCCCGCACCTTGCCGATATGCGCCAGGTCGGTGAACACCCGGCCGGGCACCGTGGAGCGGTCGTGGCGCTCGGCGACGGCGGCCTCGCTCAGCCGGGGGCGCCCCGCCCAGCGGGAGTCGGATTCGTGGCCGGGCTCAGTGTCCCAGTTCGGGTCGTTGAACTGCGCCAACTCATCCCCGCTCCACAGCACCGGGATGCCGCCCCAACCGTAGATGATGGCGTAGGCCAGGCGCATGGCGTTGAAGCGCTCCTCCAGCCACGTGCGCAGTTCCTCCTCGCGCCAGGCAGGGGTGCGTTCATCGATACCGGCCACCGCCTCGGCGGCGGCTTCGATCCCGATCAAGGAGGCCGCGGTCCCGGCCGTGCGCCGGTCGTTGGTGACCGGGTTGTACTGGAAGGTCAGGCCGCGGGCATCGCTCATCGGGTACTGGCCGGTGTACCAGTCCGCCAGGAAGACCCGGTGCAGGTAGCCGTTCAGACCCACCGCCTCGGCGTCGGCGTCGTCGATCGCCCAGCCGATGTCATCGTGGCAGCGGATGTAGGTGATCCAGGTGGCGGTGGACGGCTCGATCGGCAGCGAGGAAAGCGTCTGCACGGCCAGACTCACGCTGCGGCTGGCCAGCATGGACCAGACCTGCACCATGAGGGAGTTGTGGTAGGCCAGGTCGGAGACCTTTCCGGTGTAGCGGCCCTGCCCCAGGTATTGCAGCAGCTCGGTGGGGGCCACGATTGCCTCCGCCTTCAGAGCGATGGCGGGGCAGGCGATGCGGGTCAGCGCCCGCAGCACCTCGGTGATGGAGTGGACCTCGGGCTGCCCCTGGCAGTCGGTGCCCTTGCGCTTGATGGTGAAGGCGATGGCGTCCAGGCGCAGCACCTCCACGCCGCGGTTCGCCAGTTCCATCACGATCTCGACGAACTCCTCCATCACCTGCGGGTTGCGCCAGTTCAGGTCCCACTGGAAGGAGTTGAAGGTGGTCCAGACCCAGCCGTCGAGCTCCTCCTCCCAGGTGAAGTTGCCGGGGGCGAAGTCGGGGAAGATCTCCGGCAGGGTGCGCTCGTATTCGTCGGGCTCGGTGCGGTCGGGATAGATGAGGAAGTAGTCGCGGTAGCGCTGCTCGCCGGCGCGGGCCCGACGCGCCCACTCGTGCTCGCGGGCCACGTGGTTGAGCACCAGGTCGATGACCAGGCTCATGCCCTCCTTGCGCAGTTCACCGGTCAAATGCTCCAGGTCGTCCATGTCGCCCAGGTCGGGCCGCACGGAGCGGTAGTCGGCCACGGCGTAGCCGCCGTCGGAGTCGCCGGGGCGGGGGGTGAGCAGCGGCATCAGGTGGAGGTAGCTGACGCCCAGCTCGCGCAGGTAGCCGATGCGCTGCTCCACGCCGCGCAGGTCGCCGGCGAAGCGCTCGGTGTAGCCGGAGTAGCCGATGCGGGAGGGGTCCTGCACCCAGGCGGGGTCCAGGGTGCGAGCCAGATCCAGGTGGCGCAGTTCGGGGCTGCGGGCGGCGTAGGCGCGGGCCGTCTCCGCCAGCAGGGTTACGGCGGTGCGCCCGGCGGCGGGCTCGCCATACAGGGTCAGCAGACCATCCATGACATCCGGGTACCAGCGCTCAACGCGGGTCGTGAAGATCTCACGCTCGGCGCGAGGCAGGCCCGCGAGCGCGGCGTCGACGGCGTCACGAACCGGCTGGGGCACCACCGCGGCCGCGGCTCCGGTGGACCAGGTGGACGATGCGGGGGCGCCGGCGGGGTCGGCGGGTGTGGGAGCGCTCATACCTCTATGGTCCCCGATTCGACGCCCGAGCGGGAGCACTTTCGAGCCGCGATGCCGCCGCAGGTACGCGCAGGTGTCACAAAACGCACCACTTTGAACCGCCGCGCCGTTGGGGCGTCTCCGTGAGCCGCGCGATTCCGCGGCAGAGTCGACCGGGCACCGAGAACGCGCCCGGAAAGTGGTGCATTCTTTGACACTCGTAGCCCCATCCGGTGCCCGCAGATATCCCTCAGACTTCCCTCAGACATGATCCGGCACAACACGGGTCGGATAGCGGTCACCTACTCCTCGGGGTGGAGGTGCGCGCGGTCGTAGCTCTCACGATTGACCAGCACCTGCGCGGCATTGCCCTCCGCCCATGCACGCAGTGCCGCGATCGGCTCTGCGAGGCTCGCACCGAGGGGGGTAAGCGTGTAGTCCACGCGCGGCGGCACACCCGGGGTCTGCTCGCGCAGCACCAGCCCGTCCCGCTCCATTGAGCGCAGGGTCTGGGCCAGCACCTTGGGGGTCACGCCGCCCACGGCCTCGCGCAGTTCACCGAAGCGCCGCGGTCCCTGCGCCAGCACGGCGACGATCAGCGGCGTCCAGCGGTCGACGACGTGGCGCAGCACCGTGCGCGACGGGCAGTCGGGCGACAGCACGTCGTAGGCGGCGAGCGGCCGGCCCGCGGTGGTGCCCGTGGTGGTGGGAACGGCCTGCGCAGCCTCGGCCGCGGGCGCAGCACCCATGCCCGCCGCAGCGGGCGCGGCAGCATCAATTGAATGTGACACGAGCGACTCCATAGTTACCTTGAGGTACTTGGTTTCAAATAAATACTGTAACAGCGTTGCCGCCGCACCGCGAGCGCGGACGGCGCACGACCGCAAGACCACAAGCACAAGGAGCCCCCATGAACATCACCGTCATCGGCGGAACCGGCAACACCGGCGCCGCCGTCGTCGCCGAGGCCGCCCGCCGCGGCCACACCGTCACCTCCGCCTCCCGCTCCGGCCGTCACGCCGAGGGCGCCGCCACCGACGTGGCAGTCGAGTTCGCCGACACCGCCGCCGTCGTCGACCTGATCAACGCCGCCGACGCCACCATCGTCGCCGTCTCCCCCGACCGCACCGGTGGCCCCGTACAGCCGACCGTTGACGCCTTCAAGGCACTGATCGCCGCCCGCCCCACCGGTCGGCTCGTGATCGTCGGCGGCGCCGGCTCGCTGCTCGACGCCGACGGCAAGCGGCTGGTCGACTCCCCCGACTTCCCCGCCGACTCCAAGCCCGAGGCCCTGGCCTTCAGCGAAGTACTGGACGCCTTCCGCGCCGCCGGGGACGACCTGGCCTGGACCCTGGTTTCCCCCGCTCCGGCCTACCCCTCGGAGCAGTCCACCGGCGCCTACGTCGTAGGCAAGGACAACCCGGTCGGCACGAACCTCTCCCCCGCCGACTTCGCCATTGCACTGGTCGACGAGGCCGAGCGCGACGCTCACCGCGGTGAGCGCTTCGCGGTCGCCGGCGCCTGATCCCACACCGGCCGACGACGGCGGCCGCACAGTCGCCGTCGTCGGCCGCGCGGTGGGTGCCAGGCGGCCGAGGCGAGTTCCAGCATGCGGCCCGCCGTGTGGACACCTCCCGGGCTCCGGGGCATGCTGACCGCATGGCAAGCACCACGGCAAACAGCACCGTCCCCGCCGCCCCTCCCATCGCCCTGGCCATCGCCGGCTCGGAGGCCTCCGGCGGCGCCGGCGCCCAGACCGACCTGAAGACCTTCCACCAGTTGGGCGTGTTCGGCTGCACGGCCCTGACCTGCATCGTCTCCATGGACCCCGAGCACAACTGGGACCACCGGTTCGTGCCGGTCGACCCGCAGGTGATCACCGACCAGATCGAGGCCTGCGCCACCGTCCACACCCGGATCGACGCCGTCAAGATCGGCATGCTCGGCACCGCCGCCACCATCGACGCGGTGGACGCCGCCCTGGAGCAGTACCAGTTCCCGAACCTGGTGGTGGATCCGGTCCTGATCTGCAAGGGTCAGGAGCCCGGTGCCGCGCTCGACGTCGACAACGCCCTGCGCGCCAAGATCCTCCCCCGCGCCAGGGTCACCACGCCGAACCTGTTCGAGGCCGCCACCCTGGCCGGCGTCGACGAGATCACCAGCGTCGAGCAGCTCAAGGACGCCGCCAAGCGCATCTACGACCTGGGCGTGCCCAACGTCCTGGCCAAGGCCGGGCCCACGCTCGGCACCGGCACCGCCCTGGACGTCTTCTACGACGGCCAGACCCTGGAGGTGCTGGAGGTGCCGGCGGTCGGTACCGAGCGCATGCACGGCGCGGGCTGCACGCTGGCCGCGGCCGTCACCGCCGAGCTGGCCAAGGGCGCCGCCCCGCTGGACGCCTGCATCACCGCGAAGAACGTGGTCTCCGCGTCGGTGAACCCGGGCATGCACGGCAATATCCCCTTCACCTACGTCTACCAGGGCTTCTACCGCGGCTGACGGCGCTGGAGGGCGCCGGACCGACCAGAACGCCGCACACGCACCGGAGGCACGCCCTCCTGCAATTCACGACCTCGGGGTACGTTCCACGACCACCCCGGGGTCGTGTTTTGTACCCCTGGGTCGTAAAACGTCAGCCCTCTTCGGCAGTCAACGACGTCGGCGCCGGAGTTTGGGCCGGTACCTTGCGCAACCCAGTAGACAGCCTGCCTACTATCTAGATAGTCTGACTACATGGACTCCTCGACTTCGCGCCTCCTGCGCGGCTTCCTAGAACCGTGCCTACTCGCCCTGCTTGAAAGCGGCGCCGACTACGGACTGTCGCTGACCCGTCGCCTCGACGCCGCCGGTCTGGAGAATGTTCCCGGAGGCAGCCTCTACCCGGCACTCACCCGCCTGGAGCGGCGTGGCCTGCTCGCCACCACCACACGCCCTTCCGATTCCGGACCCGCTCGCAAGTACTACGAGCTCACCGACGCCGGCCGAAACGAACTCGCCGCGCGTCGAGCGGAGTGGTGCGCCTTCCGTAGCGCCGTTTCAGCCATCCTGGAGGGTGAGGCGTCACCCCACGGGCGGGCGCTTCCCGCCCATACAGCGGCCGAGGCCCACTCATGACCGCCGCTACCTACTCCGGCTCCTCGTCGCACCCCGAGCCGGATCCTGCCGACGCCGCCTGGTACCGAAGCCTGAACGCGGAGCTGACGGCACATGGCCTGAGCCCCAAGGAGCTCGAACGCATCGTGGCAGATGCCCGTGCTGAGGCCGATTCAGCCGGTATCGCGCCGGCGAACCTCTTCGGCCCCGCCGTCCTGTTCGCCCGCGAGTTGGCCTCTGCGATGAAAGAGGGTGACGCCGCCGGTCGCGACACGGGACATACGCTGGGACCCGTAGTACTGCGACTGCACGATGTCACCCTCCGGCGTGGCCGACGCACAGTCCTGTCGAACTTCAGTCTCACGGTACGACGGAGCGAAATCGTCGCCGTCGTCGGCTCAAACGGAGCCGGCAAGTCCACTCTCCTCCAGGCCTGTGCGGGCCTGCTGCCAACCAGCTCGGGTCGAGTGGAGCGGACCGAGCGCTTCGGCTACGCGCCGCAACTCGACGCGCTGGCCCCACTTCTGACCGTCGACGAGCATCTACGGCTATTCGGGGCCCTCGACGGCGCGAACCAGGACCGCGCAGTGCCGACGGGGCACCAGATCCTCCACCGCCTGGGGTGGCGCCCCAACGGCGAACAGATCACCCGCACCCTGTCAGGAGGCACCCAACAGAAACTCAATCTCGCCCTGGCTCAACTCACCTCCCCCGAACTGCTGCTCCTGGACGAGCCCTACCAGGGCCTTGATGCTCTGGCCTATGAGGACCTGTGGACTCTCATCTCGGCCTGGCGAAGCTCCGGCGCCGGGGTCCTTCTGGTGACCCACCTGCTACGAGACATCGACTTCGTCGATCGCGTCGTCGAACTGCCCGCCCCCGAATCGTATACGGAGGCCCCCAAGACCAAGGAGCGAGCCGTATGACCGCAGCCGCAATCGCCGAGCCCGGCGCCCCGTCACCGAACAACGAGCATCGGCTACTGCGCACCGCAGTGCTGGTGGCCATGGTCACCACGCACGAACTGAGCCGGCGACGTGGAGCGCTTGCCCTCGCCCTGCTGTTGCCGCTCGTCTTCTACCTGGTGCGAATCGACACGCACTGGACCGCACTGCGCCTGCTGTCCATCGGACTGGGCTGGGCGGCCGCGACACTGGCCCTGTTCACGTCGGTGGCCTCACGCTCGATAGACCTGCGGCTCGCCGCGAGCGGGGCCAGCCCGACAGCACTGGTCCTGGGACGGCACACAGCCGTGCTGGGCCTCGGCTGGATCATTACCGCGCTCTACTCCGGACTCGTTCTACTCACGATCGGGGACAAGCTGACCTACCCGGCCGCTGTGCCGCTCATGCTGCTTCTGACCGTGACCGTGGCGGCGCCCCTGGGCTCTGTGGCCGCCGCGCTTGTACCAAGGGACCTGGAGGGCGCCCTGTTGCTGCTGGCGGTCATGGCCCTTCAGCTCCTCGTGGACCCGACGGCCGCGTGGACTCGAGTGCTGCCCCTATGGTCGACGCGAGAGCTATCCAGCTACATCGTCGATTCTCTGGGCACACAGGCGGACGACTACCTCTGGCGCGGGCTGCTTCACGGATTGGGCTTCGCCGTCGGGCTAATGACGCTGACCTGGCTGCTGGGCATCCGGCGTCTACAAGTGATCCGTCTTCCCGAGCCGCAGTGATTCGCGGCCCCATCCCCGGTGAGACAGAAGCACGTTCCACGACCTTGGGGTACGTTCCACGACCACCCCGGGGTCGTGCTGTGCACACCGAGGTCGTGCAGTGCGATGTGGCGTCCGCGAGTCGGCGCGTTGGGCGAGCCACGCCAACGGATCAAGCCCGCACCACCTCGCCGTGAGCAGCAGCACCGACACCGAAATCAACCAGGTTCTGCCTGAACGCCGAAACCTGGTTGATTTAGAGGCGCCCCGTATCAACAATACCCATGATTCCGGGGATGAATCGGGGTTCCGGCGGCCAACAGTGACGCCCGCCTTCAACCGAGTTCCCACAGGGCGGACACCGGCAGCGCCCACAGCGGTCCACCCAGACTGCGCGCCCGATCATCGGTGGTCAGTACGACACCTGCCTTCAGTCGATCCCCGATCCGATCATGCAGCCAACGCAGATGCTTGGTATCCGCAACTGCCACCGAAGCCGCCGCCTTCACCTCAATGGCAATGACTCCGCCATCGTCCAACTCGAGGATCAGGTCGATCTCGCGTCCCTCTGGGGAACGGTAGTGGCTGAGAGTGAAACGCTCCGCGGACCATGTGCGTTGCCGCATTAGTTCGGCAGCGACGAAGGCCTCAAGCTGACCTCCCAGGGCTCCTCCGCGTATCAGATCCTTGAGGGTGTCGGACCCAGTCCGAGTCAGCCACATAGCCAGCGCAGAGTCGGTCAGCAGATACTTCGATCGACCAACCTCACGCTTGAGCAGGTTCGGCGTCCAAGGCGGCAGTCGATCAACCAGGTAGAGCGCTCGCAGAAGCTCTAGGTAGGAGGCGGTGGTTGATGCGCTCAGGTTGATCTCACTCCCCATCCGCGCGATCACGGTCTCCGACCCTTGCGTGGCCGCCAAACCGACCAGCAGCGAGCGTAAGCGATGCGGATCGGACAGGCGGGAGAGTTCACGCAGATCGCGCCCGAGCAGCCGGGAGATGTAGCTATCCAGCCAGTCGGCACGGAAGCGCTGAGGCAGACGGTACGCCTCGGGCATGGAGCCGGCGGCCAACAGATCGACATAGTCGCCACGCTCCATTCCGGAACGGTAGTCGCCATCCAGCGCCCCATGGAGCACTGCGGCCACGAAGTCTTCCTCTCGCCCGGCAATCTCACCCTGACTGAATCCGAACACGCGGGTGCCGATGACGCGACCGGCCAGGCTGTCTGTCGCCGGTTGGAAAGGACTCGTGGTCACTGAGCCGGTTAGCAGGTAGCGTCCGGCGGACCGATCGGAATCAATCTCCACCTTGAGCGCCAGTGCCAGTTCGGGAACGCGCTGGAACTCATCGATGACCAGCAACCCTTCAGGTTCCAGACGAAGGAAACCGCGCGGATCCGCGGTCGCCGCAGCGCGGGTCTCAGCATCGTCCAGAGTCACGATACGCGTCGGCCGCTCAGATGCCGTCGCGATCATGGATGCGAGCGTGGACTTCCCAACCTGACGCGCACCAACCAACTCAACCGCGGGGAAGACTTCCAGGAGCTCTTCTACCCGTGGCTGCGCATGCCGCTTAAGCAGATCGCTCATGCCCCCAGCGTACGATAGGCCGAAAAATGGTGGCAAGCCTCTTCGTAAAACGGTGTCATGGTTCGTCGAAAAACGGTGGCCGAGTCGGCCGTGATTCGGTGGCAGGTCTTGCGGTGAAACGGTGGCAGCGTTCGCTCACAGGCACTTATTCGTAGGCCGGCTCGGGCGTGATGTCGCGGGCCATGTTGGCGAAACGCGACAGGTGCCCCTGGAAGGCCACCGGAATGGTGCGGGTCTGGCCGTTGCGGTGCTTGGCGACGATGATGTCGGCCTCGCCCGGCCGCTCCTCCTCCTGGTAATACTCGGGCCGGTGCAGCAGCATGATGACGTCGGCGTCCTGCTCCAGCGATCCCGACTCGCGCAGGTCGCTCATCTGCGGCCGGTTGCCGGTGCGCTGCTCGGGGCCGCGGTTCAGCTGGGCGACGGCGATCACCGGGATGTCCAACTCCTTGGCCAGCAGCTTCAGCGAGCGGGAGAACTCGGAGACCTCCTGCTGGCGGGACTCGACCTGCTTGCCGGAGCTCATCAGCTGCAGGTAGTCCACCACCATCAGCCCCAGCCCGTGCTGCTGCTTGAGCCGTAGCGCCTTGGAGCGGATTTCCGGCATGGTCAGGTTCGGGGAGTCGTCGATGAACAGCGGCGCCTCGGAGACGGGGTTGTAGGCGAGGGCAACGTCCTCCCAGTCGCGCTCATCCATCTGGCTGCCGCCGCGCAGCTTGTTCAGGGCCACCCCGGATTCGGCGGCCAGGATACGCATCATCAGCTCCATGCGCCCCATCTCCAGGGAGAAGTAGCACGAGGGGATGGGGTTGCCGTCGGCGCCGCGGGCGTGGATGGACGCCGAGCGGCAGAAATCGACGGCGAGCGTGGACTTGCCCATGGCGGGGCGCGCGGCCACGATGATCATCTGCCCACCATGCAGGCCGCCGAGCAACTCATCTAGCTCCACGAACCCCGTGGGCACGCCCCGCATCTGCCCGTCCTCACGGGCCTGCCCGGCCTCGATCTCGAGGTTGGCCTCATTGAGCAGCTCCCCGACCGGTACGTAGTCCTCCCGCTCACCCTCCTTGTGGGCGACGGCGTACACCTCGGACTCGGCCAGGGTAACCAGCTCATCGATGTCACCGGCGTTGGTGGAGTAGCCGAGCTGAGCGATACGGGTGCCGGCCTGCACCAGGCCGCGCAGAAGCGACTTCTCCTTGACGATGCGCGCGTAGTAGGCGGCGTTGGCGGCCGTCGGCACGGTGGCCATCAGAGAGGCCAGGTACGGAGCCCCGCCCACACGCTCAAGCTCCCCGCGCTTGGACAGCTCGTCGGCCACGATCAGTGGGTCGGCCGGCTCGGAGCGGTTGTAGACCTCGACGATCGCGTCGAAGATCGACTCGTGGGCGGGCTTGTAGAACTCGGGGCCGCGCAGCACCTCGATGACGTCGGTGATGGCCTCCTTGCTCAACAGCATGCCGCCGAGCGTGGACATCTCCGCCTCCAGGTCCTGGGGCGGTACCCGGTCGAAGGCGCCGTCGTAGCGGGCGTCAACCGGTCGCTCCTCACCGCGGGTGCGAGCGCCGATGGTGTCGACGTCGGTCATCTGTCGGTCACTACCCTCCCCCTGCAACGCCCCGCCCAGACGGGACGCGCGGCGACACTAGCGGCCAAAAGGGGCGGTCGCAAACGCCAGGCCCTTGCAGGCTGTGGGCAACCCCCTGCGGGGTGTGGATAACCCCTCCCATCCTGTGGGCGACGCGCCGCCGCGGATGTGGAGCGCCGCCGGACCGCCGCGCTGCCAACCTCGTCGAAACCCCCGAAACTCGCCGGAATCTTGCCTCTAAGCGGGGAAGATAACAAGCCACAACACGCGTGCACCAAACCGAAATCAAAATCTGTGGATAAGTGGGTATTCCTGTGGATGAACCTCAACCTCGACCTGAGGGACGGCCTCACTGCCACCCCACAGCGTCCCCGCTGCACGCATTCCGGCTGCACCTGGCCCGCTTCCACCCGGGCGTGAGACACTGACCCGCCCAACCCCCGGAGTGTCTCGTGCCCGATTCTTCAACCCCGACTTCAACTCCCGATGCCGCACCCGCAAGCGTTGACCCGCCCGCCCCGTCCTTGAACCGGCAGATCCTGTCCCTGGCGGTCCCCGCCCTGGGGGCGCTGGTGGCCGAGCCGCTGTTCGTGCTGATCGACTCGGCGATGGTCGGCCACCTGGGCCCCGACAGCCTGGCGGGCCTCTCGCTCGCGTCGAGCCTGCTGACCACGATCGTCGGTCTGTTCGTCTTCCTGGCCTACGCGACCACCGCAACCACCGCCCGCCGTTTCGGCGCCGGCGACCGGGTCAGCGGCCTGCAGACGGGCGTCGACGGCGCCTGGCTGGCGGCACTGTTGGGGCTGGTGGCGGCGGTCCTGCTCGCCGTCGGCGCACCGTGGGCGGTGGACGTCATGGGGGCCGACGGCACCGTCGCCGCGGCGGCCATCGCCTACCTGCGCGCCTCTGCGCCCGGCCTGCCGGGCATGCTGGTGGTTTACGCCGCCACCGGCACGCTGCGGGGCCTGCTGGACACGCGCACCCCCTTCGTGGTGGCCAGCGCGGGGGCGGTCGGCAATGTGGCCGTGAATGCGACCCTGCTGTACGGGGTGCACATGGGGATCGCCGGCTCCGGCCTGGGCACGGCGATCGCGCAGACCGCCATGGCGGTGGCGCTGCTGTGGCCCGTTGTGAGGGCGGCCCGCGCGGCCGGCGTACCGCTGTCTCCGCGGGCGGCGGGAATGCGCGCCTCCCTGGGCTCCGGGGCGCCACTGCTGGTGCGCACGGTGTCGCTGCGGGCGGCGATCCTGGCCACCGTGTGGGCGGCCACCGCCCTGGGGACGACGGCGCTCGCCGCGCACCAGGTGGTCAACTCGTTGTGGAACTTCACCGCCTTCGCCCTGGATGCGCTCGCCATCGCCGCGCAGGCGCTGGTGGGGACGGCACTGGGCCGCGCCGAGGCCGAGCGGGCGGCACAGGTATCTGCGGAGCAAGCCCCGGCGTCGGCGAACCCGGGCCCCTCCCGTGCCGCTGCGGGTCCGGCCGCGCGCCAGGCGCCCTCCTCGGCGTCGCCGCCGGCATCCACCGTGCCGACACCGCATGACGGCCCGACGGTCGACGCCGTGCTGCGCCGGTGTCTGGCGTGGGGGGTGGCCGCGGGGGCGGTGATCGGCGTCGTGTTGGCGGGTGCCAGCCCCTGGCTGCCGTACCTGTTCACCTCCGAAGCCGCGGTGGTCGCGGCCGCGCGGCCGGCCCTGCTGGTGGCCGCCACCGCCATGCCGCTGGCGGGTGCGGTCTTCCTGTTCGACGGGGTGCTGATGGGGGCGGGCGACGGCCGCTACCTGGCCGGCGCCCAGATGGCGACGCTACTTCCTTACCTGCCTCTCGCCGTCGTCGTTGCCCATGGCTGGCCCGCGGCCGGAACCACCGGGCTGGTGTGGCTGTGGGTGGCCTTCGCCTGGGTGTTCATGGGGGCGCGCGCCCTGGTGACCGGCCTGCGTGCCCGTGGCGACGCCTGGCGGCACTGAGCGGCTCGGCACGGAGCCATCGGTTGTTGCCACAACCACTCGCATACAGCCGCCGTAGTAGGGCGCAACGACTTCCGCAGCGAGCACACGGCCACCGACAGCACACATTGCCCACCCCGGTCGGGGCAGGAGGCTGGCGGGACCTGACGGTTCGTACCTTCAGGACGACACTTCGTACCTTTGTTCGACGATTCGGCATCCCCAGGTACTGTGCTGTCTCCACACTTCTGGGACGGTTGAGTCTCATGACTTCTGGGACGGTTGAGTCTCATGGGTT
>NZ_QMIN01000069.1:6845-24660 GCF_003287795.1 Actinomyces sp. Z5 | reverse complement strand
CAGGAAGCCACCATCACCATCAACGGACACCAAATAACCGCCCAGCCCCAGACCACCCAGACCGCACAGCAAATCCTCAACAACCTGAACGCCGCAGGGCACTAAACTGTCAGGACTCAGGTCTCGGGCACCGCCTCGGCGGCCGCCCTGGCGGCCCTGGCCGCCTGTGGCGGGGGCTCGTCCTCCTCATCCGCCAGTGCCTCTGCCGGCGCGGTGGAGTTGGCTGCCGCGGACATCAACCCGCAGGACCGCTCTGCCCTGCAGCAGGGCGGCGAGTTCCGCATTCCGATCGAGGCCATGATCCCGAACTACAACCCGCTGCACATCGACGGCAACGTCGGGGACAACGGCACCACCCTGCAGGGCTTCACCGGCGTGCGCAACTGGATCTACAACGAAGACGGCACCTTCGAGGTGAACGAAAACTTCTGCCTCGACTACACCGAGGAGGAGGTGGACGGCAAGACCGTCATCACCATGCACCTCAACCCCGAGGCCAAGTGGAACAGCGGCGAGTCGATCCAGGTGGCCGACTATCAGGGCTGCTGGCAGGCCTGCAACGGTGAGAACGAGGACTTCAACGCCGTGGTCGCGTCCACCGACGGCTGGGATCACATCGAGTCCATTGAGGCCGGTGCCGATGAGTTCGAGATGATCGTCACCTTCGATGCCGTTTTCCCTGACTGGTCGAGTGTTTTCTCGGACGCCTCCCTCGTTCCGGCGTCGCTCACCACCGATGCGGAGACCTTCTCCTCCTGGACCGATGCCTCCGTCACCGACTATTGGACCGGCCCCTACCTCGTCACGGATGCCGATTCCGCCAAGCAGGTTCTCACCCTGGAGCCCAACCCGAACTGGTGGGGCGACGCCCCGCTGCTGGACAAGATCACCCTTCGGGCCATGGACTCCTCCCAGCTCGGTACCGCCTTCGGCAACAACGAGATCGACTATGTCTATCCGATTATCGACGCCGCCATCTACGACCAGTGCAGCCAGCGCGCCGACGGTGAGATTCGCCAGGCCTACGGCGTGCAGTGGCGCCACTTCACCATGAACGGCTCCTCCGGCATCCTGGCCGACCAGGCCGTGCGCCAGGCCCTGGTCAAGGGCATGGACCGCCTCACCATCACCGAGGGCGACTTGCAGGGTCTGCCGGTGCCGGCCTCCCAGCTGCAGCTCGGCAACCATCTGTTCATGCCTCATAACGAGGGCTACGCGGACAACACCGGGGACTACGCCTACGACCCGGAGGCCGCGGCGGCCGATCTCGAGGCCGCCGGCTGGACCCTGGCCGAGGGCGCCGAGTTCCGTGAGAAGGACGGGCAGAAGCTCTCCATCAAGTACCTGCGCATGCCCGACATCTCCACCTCCGCCACCGAGGGCCGTATCCTGCAGGCCAATATGGCGGAGATCGGCGTGGAGATCGTTATGGATGACACCAATCCTGAGGACTTCAACGTTCGTCTTCATGACGGCCAGTTCGAAATCACGGCCTTTGCCTGGGTGGGTACTCAATACCCCATGGCCAATATCGGCCAGATCTACGGCGAGGGCTCTGCCTCCAACTACTCCGGTGTCTCCGACCCGGAGCTGCAGGAACTCATTGGCCAGGTGGCCACCGAGGCGGACCCGGACAAGCGCATCGAGCTGGCCAACCAGGCCGACGCCAAGATCTGGGAACTGGCCACCGTCACCCCGATCTACTCCCGCGTGGACTACCGTGCGGTGCCGAAGACCCTCGCCAACTACGGCGCCTTCGGCCTGTCCACCGCACGTCCGGAGGACGTCGGCTACATGGCGGAGTAAGCGACCTTCGGTTCGTGATCCGGCGCCGGTCGGGGTTAGATCACGGGACACCACGCACGGTTCCCCGCTGACAACCGAGCCGGCATTGTTGACGGCGGTGCCCACCTCAACCAACTGCTTGAGGTGGGCGCCGCCGTTTGCACAGCGGCATTCGCCTACGTGGATGAGGCAGGATGGGGGAGTGCCCACAATTGTTCTGCGTTCACTGACGGGCCGGATCGGGACCGTCCTGGTTGCGCTCGCCTGCCTTTACCCGGTTATGGTCATCTGGCTCGCCGATGGCTACGGCCACGGCCTGAAGGCGCTGGCGGTGGCCGTCGCCGTCGTCGTCGCGGTCTGGCTGCTGTGGTGGCGCCCGCGGGCCGTGGTCGCCGAAGACGCCATCGGCGTGCGCAACGCCTTCCGCAGCCACCGCATCCCCTGGGAGTCGCTGCACGGCACCCGTACCCGCTGGGGACTCGTCTTGGAACTCGGATCGGATGACTCTGCCAGCAACGTGACCGTGTCCGCCTGTCAGCGCGGCGGGGTATTCACCGCTGTGCGGCACGAGCGCCGTGCCGTTCGCGTGGACGAGGCCTACGTGACCGCCACGGTCACCGACCCGTCCGAGGATGCGGCTAACGCCGAGCGTCCCACTTACCGCACCCATATGGACGCCGGCGACGCCGCCCACCTGATCGAGCTCTACCGCGCCGCCCGCACCGAGCACCTGGCACTGACCCGCCGGCTGCGGCGACGCGCCCAGCGGCTCGGCAAGCTACCTGCTGACTCCGCCGGTCAGGACCGTCCGTCTTCGGCTGGATTTTCGCCGGTTCCCACCACCCGCTGGGACTGGGCCCCCACTGCCGCCACCGCCGTCGTCGTGCTCCTGCTCGCGGTCGCGCTCATTGCCCTCTGACGCCCCGCAGCCGACCGCACGGCTTCCGGCGGTGTCGCGGCCGCTTCCCGGCCCCCACCCGGCCGACGTCGAGGAGGGGAACAGACGCCGTCCCGGTCCCCGTCGGATCACGGGGAAGCAGAGGTGAGCGGCCGCACAGGCGGCATGTCGCGCCTGTCATGGCCCGCCGGCGCGCGCGGCGGTACCCTTGCTGAGTTTGTGCGCCCGCGGGCGCTTGCCTAGGGGAGGAATCAGCCCATATGACCGTGCGCCAGGATCTGCGCAACGTCGCCATCGTCGCCCACGTCGACCACGGCAAGACCACTCTCGTCGACGCGATGCTCTGGGAGGCCGGTGCCCTCGGCAACCACGCCAACCAGGACAACACCGGCGAGCGCGTCATGGACACCGGCGAGCTGGAGCGCGAGAAGGGCATCACCATCCTCGCCAAGAACACCGCCGTCCACTACGCCGGCCCGGCCGCCATCGACGCGGGACTGCCCGCCGGCATCACCATCAACGTCATCGACACCCCCGGACACGCCGACTTCGGCGGCGAGGTCGAGCGCGGACTGTCCATGGTGGACGGTGTGCTGCTGCTCGTGGACGCCTCCGAGGGCCCCCTGCCGCAGACGCGCTTCGTGCTGCGCAAGGCCCTGGAGGCGAGCCTGCCGGTGATCCTGGTGGTCAACAAGGTGGACCGCCCCGACTCCCGCCTGGACGAGGTCGTCTCCGAGACCACCGACCTGCTGCTCTCGCTCGCCTCCGACCTGGCCGACGAGCACCCGGACATCGACCTGGACGCCGTGCTGGACGTGCCCGTCGTGTACGCCTCCGCCAAGGCCCGCCGCGCCGACACCGTCAAACCCGCCGACGGCGAGCTGCCCGCCTCGAAGAACCTCGAGCCCCTGTTCCGCACCATCATCGAGCGGATCCCCGGCCCCTCCTACGACGAGTCCGCGCCCCTGCAGGCGCACGTGACCAACCTGGACGCCTCCCCGTTCCTGGGGCGCCTCGCCCTGCTGCGCATCCATGCCGGCACCCTGCGCAAGGGGCAGACCGTCGGCTGGGCCCGCCACGACGGCTCCATCGCCTCCGCCCGCGTTTCCGAACTGCTGGTCACCGAGGGCCTGGAGCGCAAGCCCGCCGAGGAGGCCCACGCCGGTGACATCGTCGCCGTCGCCGGCATCGAGGACATCACCATCGGCGAGTCCCTGGTCGACCCCGAGGACCCGCGGCCCCTGCCACTGATCAAGGTGGACGACCCCGCCATCTCCATGACCATCGGCATCAACACCTCCCCGATGGCCGGCCGCACCAAGGGCGCCAAGGTCACCGCCCGCCAGGTCAAGGACCGCCTGGATCGCGAACTGATCGGCAACGTCTCCCTGCGCGTGCTGCCCACATCCCGCCCCGACGCCTGGGAGGTGCAGGGCCGCGGCGAACTGGCGCTGGCCATCCTGGTGGAGCAGATGCGCCGGGAGGGCTTCGAGTTGACGGTCGGCAAGCCGCAGGTGGTCACCAAGATGGTCGACGGCAAGCGCTATGAGCCGGTCGAGCGCATGACCATCGACGTGCCCGAGGAGCACCTGGGTGCCGTCACCCAGCTCATGGCCGCCCGCAAGGGCCGCATGGAGACGATGACCAACCACGGCACCGGCTGGATCCGCATGGAGTTCCTGGTGCCCGCCCGCGGCCTGATCGGCTGGCGCACCCAGTTCCTCACCGAGACCCGCGGCACCGGCATCGCCTCCTCCATCGCCGAGGGCTACGAGCCCTGGGCGGGCCCGATCACCGCCCGCACCACCGGCTCCCTGGTCTCCGACCGCGCCGGCGCCGTCACCGCCTACGCCCTGATCCGGCTGCAGGACCGCGGCACCTTCTTCGTCGAGCCCGGTCAGGAGACCTATGAGGGGCAGGTCGTGGGGGAGAACCCCCGCGACGAGGACATGGACGTGAACGTGGTGCGCGAGAAGCAGCAGACCAACATGCGCTCCTCCACCGCCGACGTATACGAGGCACTCACACCGCCGCGCCGGCTCACCCTGGAGGAGGCCCTCGAATTCGCCTCCGACGACGAGTGCGTGGAGGTGACTCCGGACGCCGTGCGCATCCGCAAGGTCATCCTCGACTCGCAGGAGCGCTTCAAGGCCGCCGCCCGCCGTCGTCGCGCCGGCGCCTGAGGCGCCGGACTGTCGCCGTCCCAACCCGGGAGTGTGCCCATGAACCAGGTCCCGCTCGACGACGCCGTCGGCTCGCCCGCCGCGGCCCCCGAAGCCTCGGCGGCCTCAGCCGCGTCCGGTGCCCGCGCCGGCCACACGGTGCTGCGCCCGCTGCTGGCCGCGCTCGGCGCCACCCTGCTCATCGCCTGGCTGGGGCTGGCCTGGGCGACCACCCGCACCCTGGCGCCCGGTTCCGCCGTCTCCGGCGTAGACGTCTCCGGTATGACCCGTGCCGAGGCGGTCGCCGCCGTGGAAGCCGGCATCGGCGCCCAGCTCGAGCAGCCGGTCACCCTGATCGTCGACGACGCCTCTGACGCCCTCGTTCCCGCGCGCTCCGGCGTGAGCGTGGACGCCGCCGCCAGCATCGACCGCCTGACCGGCCCCACCCTCAACCCCGTAACCCTGGTGCGGCGGCTGTCCGGCACCCGCGTCGACGCAGTCGTAGCCGTGGACGCCGACGCGCTCACCCGCGCCCTCAACACCCGCCTGGACACGCTCGCCACCGGCACCGCAGACGCCGTCGTCACCCTGGACGGCACCACCCCGGTGCTCACCCCCGGCTCGGTCGGCACCGGGCTGGATGTGGCGGCGAGCGTGAGCGCCCTGGACGACGCCTGGCCGCTGGGTGCGGACAGCATCGCCCTGGCCTCCGGCACCGCCACCCCGGCCATCACCGACGCCGACGCCCAGGACTTCATCGACACCGTCCTGAGCCCCCTGTTGAGCGCCGACATCACCGTCACCGCCGCAGGTACCGGCGCCGCGGCCGCCACCGGCGAGGCCGTGCTGACACCCGCGACGCTCGCCGCGATGACCACCATCGACTCCAGCGACGGCACCCTGACCGCCGTCCTGGACGCCGATGCGCTGCACGACGCCGTCGTCGCCGCCCTGGGAGAGGGCATCGAGACTCCGGCCACCGACGCCACCTGGACCATCGACGGCGATCCCGCCACCGCCGCGGACGCCACCCCCGTCTACCACGCCGCCACCACCGGCACGGGCATCGACGCGGGCGACCTGGCCGACGCCGTCCTGACCGCCGGCACCGAGGTCGGCGGGGAACGCACCGCCGCCGCTACCGTCGCCGTCCTACAGCCGGAGGTCACCACACCGGAGGAGGAGTGGGGGGTGGCCGAGATCGTCGGCGAGTTCTCCACCCCCTACTTCTCCCAGTACGGGCGCGACCAGAACCTCCAGCGCGGCACCGAGATGATCAACGGCACCCTCGTCGCCCCGGGGGAGACCTTCTCCACCACCGACGCCCTCGGTCCGGTCGACCTGGAACACGGCTACACCTACGCGGGCGTGGTCACCGACGGGCAGCACACCGACGCCATGGGCGGTGGCCTGTCCCAGGTGGGCACCACCGTGTTCAACGCCGGCTTCGAGGCCGGCATGGACGATGTGGAGCACTGGCCCCACACCTACTGGTTCACCCGCTACCCGGCCGGCCGAGAGGCCACCATCTGGACCGGCGTCAAGGACGTCAAATGGCGCAACTCGACGCCTTACACGGTGTTGGTACAGGCCTGGGCCGGCGACGGGGAGGTGCACGTACGGCTGTGGTCCACCCCCTACTACGAGGTCACCATCACCGAGGGGGAGCACACCAACTACCGGCCCTACGCCACCGTGCACGGCTCCGGGCCGGGCTGTGAGCCCTACGGCGGCGGCACCCAGGGATTCGACGTCACCGTCACCCGCACCCGCAGCCACGACGGCGAGCGCCTGCCCGACGACGTCCTCACCACCGCCTACGACTCCGACAACCCCGTGGTGTGCAGCTGAGCCAGGCGGCGTCGGGCTGTGCGGGGCCGGGGAAGGCGCGTCGGGGGCCGGCGGTCCGCGGTCAGCGGGCGCAATTCGCACTTGGTGCGTGACGCAAAGAGGGGCGCCCGGCGGGCTGGAATCGGCGTATTTGCTGACATCTTGCGCGGCTATTGGGTCCGGCACCGCGGCGGGGAGATACTTGGGGGCGCAGATGCACCCGGCCGCGGCCCCGCGCGGTATGCCCGGATACAGAGAGGAAGCAGTCAATGACCTACGTGATCGCTCAGCCCTGCGTGGACGTCAAGGATCGTGCGTGCGTGGACGAGTGTCCGGTCGACTGCATCTATGAGGGCGAACGCAGCCTGTACATCAACGCCGACGAGTGCGTCGACTGCGGCGCCTGCGAGCCGGTGTGCCCCACCGAGGCGATCTTCTACGAGGATGACGTGCCCGACGAGTGGGAGGACTACACCCGGGCGAATATCGACTTCTTCTCCCTGAGGGGCCTGGGCTCCCCGGGCGGCGCGCAGAACGTCGGCCCGCAGGACTACGACGATCCCATGATCGCCGCCCTGGAGCCCCAGAATGAGGACTGGAAGGCCGCCAACGGCTACTGAGCTTGCCACCCCTACAAGGAGAGCAACGAATGAAGAACACCCTCTGCAAGCTCATCGCCCTGCCCCTGGTAGCCGTCGCCGCGCTGGGGCTGACCGCCTGTTCCGACGCAGCCGAGACCGCGTCCAACAACATCTCGAAAGCCTCGGACAACTTCGAGATCAACCGCCGCATCGTGTTCTTCAACGGCATCACCGACAAGTACCTCCTCGAGATCGAGGGGTACTGCTCCATCACCGCCGACAGCGAGGACAGCCAGCTGGAGGTCATCTGCCTGGTCGGCAAGGACGAGGACGGTGGCTACCTGTTCAAGAAGCACTTCCTGGGCCTGAGCGACAACGTCACCTACTTCGTCGAGCAGACCGACGCGTCGGTCGTGGACCCGTATCACTACCGAGTCGTATACCGTCCCGAGACGATCGTTCCCGACATCGACTTCCAGACCTCGGGGTCGAACAGCACCGCTTCCGGTGACGCCGCTGCCGACACCGGGTCGGTGACCGAGGGCGGGGAGGAGTCCGCGTCCAACCCGACCGGCGGCGCAACCCAGGACCCGGCCCTGGATCGCGACGGCGACGTCACCGCGCCCGATGACGAGGACTGACTCAGTATTGGGACTCCCCGAATCCATAGAGGGCGCGCTGGAGCAAGGTATCGGAAGATGAGACGCCTTACGCCGCGGTTTGCCGGAGCGCTGCCGCGGAGGCGAGAACGCGACACAATGGCGGCGTGAACGCCTCCACGCCCGCCGGCCCCGGCTCCGCCGCTCCGGCTGCCCTGCCCCGCACGCTTGCGCTGCCCGACTTCCCCTGGCACTCCCTGCGCCCCTACCGGCAGCGGGCCGCCCAGCACCCGGGCGGCGTCGTCGACCTGTCGATCGGCACGCCCGTGGACCCCAGCCCGGCGATCGCCCGCGAGGCCCTCGCCGCCGCTGCCAACGCCCCCGGCTACCCGCCCGCCGACGGCACGCCGCAGGTGCGCGCCGCCATCATCGACTGGATGCGGCGCCGTCGCGGCGTCACGGGCCTGACCGACGCCGCCGTGATCCCCACCATCGGCTCCAAGGAGTCGGTGGCCCAGCTGCCGCTCCAGCTCGGCGCCCGCCCCGGTGACCTCATCGCCCATCCGCGCGCCGCCTACCCCACCTACGACGTCGGTGCCCGCCTGGCGGGCGCCACCCCCGTCCCGGTCGACACCGCCGCCGACCCCGACTCCTGGGAGCTGCCCGACGGTCGGCTCGTCGCCATCTGGCTCAACAGTCCCGGCAACCCCGACGGGCACGTCCTCTCCGTCGACCAGCTCGCCCGCATCGTCGCCTGGGCGCGGGCGCGCGGCGTCGTCGTCCTGTCCGACGAGTGCTACGCCGAACTCGCCTGGGAACAGCCCTGGGCCACCGACGGCGTCCCCAGCCTGCTCGACGCCCGCGTGACCGGCACCGGCCCCGACGGCACCCCCGACCTCACCGGCCTGCTCGCCCTGTACTCCCTGTCCAAGCAGTCCAACCTCGCCGGCTACCGGGCCGCCTTCCTCGCCGGCGACCCGACGCTGGTGGCCGCCGTCACCGAGGTGCGCCGCCACACCGGCATGCTTCCGCCGGCGCCCGTGCAGGCCGCCCTGGCCGCCACCCTCGCCGACGACGCGCACGTGGTGGCGCAGCAGGCCGTCTACCGGGCCCGGCGTGAGGCGCTGCTGGAGGCGACGGCCGCCGTCGGCCTGGTCAATGACCCCGACTCGGTCGCCGGCCTATACCTGTGGCTGAGCGGGTCGGCGTCCATGAGCGCCTGGGATCTGGTGGGCGCCTTCGCCGAACTGGGGATCGTCGTCGCCCCCGGGGACTTCTACGGCGCGGCCGGCGCCGGGCATGTGCGCATGTCCCTGACCGACACCGACGAGCGGGTGGCCGCCGCGGTGCGGCGCCTGCACGCCCCCGACGCGGCCGCCCTGTTCGCCGGCTGAGGCGGCCGGCCGGCGCCCCGTCCGGGATGGCGGGTGCCGCGCCGTCCTCGTCCGGTCTGCGTGACTGAAGCTGGTGTTGCCGCATCGGCTGGGGCCGTAGATTTCCGCAGCACCCCGGAAACCGACGGGATGGAGGCGGCCTGCGAATGCTCATACCTTTTTTGTCGTCAACGACGACGGCGAAGGAGGCGAGCGGTGGACGAGCGCATCTGGGACGTACTGGACGCCTTCGGAGACACCGAGGTCGTCACCGCCGCGGAGCTCGCCGACCGCCTGGGCGTGACCAGCCGCACGGTCCGCAGTCTCCTGTCGCGCTCACGCCGCGCCCTGGCCGACGGCGGCGCCCGCATCGACTCCAAACCCGGCACCGGATACACCCTGACCATCACCGATGCCGACGCCTTCGCCGACCTCAAGGAGACTCGTGGCGCCGTTGACGGCACCCCGGTGACGGCGATCGAGCGTCGGCGCTATCTGCTGCGGCTACTGCTGACCGCACAGGACTACATCAAGATAGAGGTTATCGCTCAGGCGCTGTTCGTCTCGAAGAAGACGGTGACGGCCGACCTGGCGCAGGTGGAACGCATACTCGCCGAACACAGCCTGCTGGTGGACCGGCGCCCCTACAAGGGCGTCCGTGTGATCGGCGCCGAACTCGACATACGCACCTGCCTGGCAACCGTCTACGACCCGGAGCACAGCTCACGGTTCGCGGTAGAGGACCTGGAAGCGGGCGTGGGCCGGGCGGAACGGCACGTACGTGAGGTGCTGGAAGCCCATGGTGCTCCGCTGTCGGATGAGGCGGTGCGCAGCGTGATCCTGCACATCGCCATCGCCACGAACCGGGTCAGGGCGGGGCGCGCCATCACGGGTGAGATCGCCGGGCTGCGCCGGTACGTGACGGAGGCGGAACTGGACGTTGCCAGTGACATCCTCGACCGCCTGGAACGGGACCTGGGGGTGTCCTACCCGCTGCAGGAGCGCTACTACCTGGCGCTCCACTTCGCCGGGCGCAGAGTGCTCACTTCTCCCGCCGACGCCTCCGACTCCCAAAGCATCGTCGAGGCCCGGCAGGTGGTGGACGGGATGCTTCGCATCGTCGACGAGGGCTTCGGCCTGGGCCTGGCCGACGACGACGAGCTGCGGGCGGCCCTGGTGCAGCACACGATCCCGCTGCTGGTACGGCTGCGCTTCCAGATGCGGATGCCCAACCAGAGCCTCGAACGCATTAAGCAGTCCTACCCGCTCGCCTACGCCGTGGCCGTGCAGGCCTGCACCGCCCTGGCCCGCCACCTGGGCCGCACCGTCTCCGAGGATGAGGCCGGATACGTCGCCCTGTGGTTCGCACTCGCCCTTGAGCGCAGACGGCCGGAGCAACGGCGCAAGCGCGTATTGCTCGTCTCCGGCGCAGACGGCGCGGCGACCCGACTCATTGAACTGCGGCTGCGGGAGCGCCTCGGGGACCTGATCGAATCGCTCATCACCGTAAACACGCGCAAGCCCATCCGGACCCAACCGGACACGGACCTGGTCCTGACCACAGTCGCTCTAGACGCCGATCCGGGTATTCCCGTTCTCAAAGTCGGCACGTTCATCGACGACGCCGACGTACGCAAGATCCGGCGGATGCTGGTGAGCGAGGCGAGCACCCGGATCGACCAGGTCTTCTCACCCGAATTGTTCATTCCCCACCTGGATGCGCACACTCCCCGCGAGGCGATTGAAGCACTCACTCGGCGCGCCCGAACCAGATACGACCTGCCCGCCGTGTTCCTCGACTCGGTGCTGCGTCGGGAGGCACTGGCGCCGACCGACTTCGGCAACCGGGTCGCCATGCCGCACGGCGAGGTGGCCATGAGCGAGGAGACCTTCATCGCCGTCGGCGTTCTGGACGAACCCATCCGCTGGACGCGCAACCCGGTCCAGGTCGTATGCCTGGTGTCCATCTCCACGCGAGAGGGCAAAGACCTGCAGCAGTTCTATCAGGACCTATCCAGGTACCTGATGAGCGAGGAACACATCACCACCCTCATTGAGAGACGCGACTTCTCCGCCATCGTCCATTCGATTCGAGAGATTACCCAGCAACCACAGGAGGAAGCATGAGCGAACCGCAGTCGGTGAGCGAGCAACCCGACGATCCCTATGCCGTGTCATTCGAATTGATCCTCGCCGCCGGGACGGCGAAGTCCAAGGCCATGGAGGCCGTTGAACTCGCAAGGGAGGGGCAGCTCGACGCGGCCCGTCAGGCCCTGACCCGTGCGGACGACGACTTCCGCCAGGCCCACGACATCCAATTCGCGCTCCTCCAGAGGGAGGCCGGCCAGGACCACGTGGATGTGGACATCGTTCTGGTGCACGCCAATGACCACTTGACCATGGCGCTCATGGCCAAGGAGAACGCCGAAATGCTCATCGAGCTTTACTCCCGGATCCACCGCCTGGAGGCACGGCTCCCGCCGTCGGCTCCGAGCACATCCTCAACTGCGTCGGCAGACCAGACCACCGCAACCGACACCAACACAAACACGAAGGAGAACTGAAATGACCGAGCAGAACCCCCAGCCGGAGAAGGCCGCGAGTCAGGAAGGACCGACACTGCGCATCATGCTCGCGTGCGCCCTCGGAATGTCCACCTCCATCCTCGTCCAACGTATGCAGGAGGCGGCCGCCGCACAGGGCAAGAACTACAAGATCTGGGCGGCCGACCAATCATCCATCGAGTCCGAGCTGGGCAACTTCGACGTCGTCCTACTCGGCCCGCAGGTGCGGCACATCCTACGCAAGGTGCGGGGCGTGGTGGGCGACGCCGCCCCGGTCGAGGTCATCGACGCCCGCGCCTACGGGCGGGGCGACGGCGCCACCGTCATCGCCCAGGCCGAGTCACTGACCGGAGGTGAATAACATGCCTTCCCTCTCCGACCGATTCTCCGACGGTCTGACCGCCGTCGCCGAGAAGGTCGACGACAACAAGTACCTGAATTCGCTGAAGAACTCCTTCAGCTACTTCCTGCCGTTCATCCTCGTCGGCTCCTTCGCCAGCCTGCTAAGGTCCCTGGTGTCTTCGCAGGAGACGGGACTGGCCCGCTGGGTCCCCGCCTTGGCCAGCCTCGACGGCGCCTTCACCGCGATGAACTACGCCACCATGAGCTTCATGACGATCCCCATCGTCATCCTACTCGGCTGGCAGCTGGCCAAACGCAACGGCACACCCACCCAGGCCACCGCGATCCTGTGCGTGGCCGCCTACGTGACCGTCGTACCGCAGAGCGTGCAGGCCCTGCTCGAGGACGGCTCCGACGGCGGCAGTGCGGCTGGCCTCGGCGACGGCGCACTCGGCGCCCAGGGCCTGTTCATCGGCATCATCTGGACCGTCGTCATCACGGAGCTGTTCCGCTGGCTGTCCGGCATCAAGGCTCTGCGCATCACCATGCCGGACTCGGTCCCGCCCGCCATCACCCAGTCCTTCAACTCGCTCATCCCCGTCTTCCTCATTCTGACCTTCTCCGCGGTCTTCGGCGTCCTATTCCGGTTGGGGACCGGCAGCTACCTGAATGAATGGGTGTATGCGGTGATGCAGCACCCGCTGGAGATCATCTTCCAGTCCACTGCGGGCATCATCCTCATGGCCCTGTTCTCGCAACTGTTCTGGTTCCTCGGTATCCACGGCGGGCTGGTGATCTCCCCGATCCGCAACCCGCTGTTTGCTACCGCCATTGCCGCGAACATTGCGGCGGTCAACGCCGGTGCGGAGCCGACTCAGCCGCTCACCTACGGGTTCTGGGTGACCTTCATCGTCCTCGGCGGCGCCGGCGGCATCCTCGGCCTGACGATCGTGGGGGCGCTGATGTCCAAGCAGGAGGACTTGCGGATGATCTCCCGCCTCGGCTTCGTCCCGGCGATCTGCGGCATCTCCGAGCCGCTGGTGTTCGGAGTTCCGCTGGTACTCAATCCCCTGTACGCGATTCCGTTCATCTTCAACACCGGAATCTCGGCGGCGATCGCCCTGGGCGCGATGAACCTGGGATTCATCCACGCCAACACCGTCGACGTCCCCTTCGGGGTGCCGATCTTCATCAACGGATTCATTGGCTTCGGCTGGCAGGGGATCGTGGTCCAGGCGGTCATCCTGATCGTAACCACTCTGATGTGGGTGCCCTTCGTCGCCATCGACGATCGCCGCGCCGCACGCGAGAATCTAGGCGAGGAATCCGGCGCTCAAAACGACAGCAAGGAGGCTGTTCCCGTATGAATGCACCAGACAACCTGCAGCCGGTATTCCCCGAGGGCTTCCTGTGGGGAGGGGCGCTCGCCGCCAACCAGTGCGAGGGCGCCTGGAACGAGGACGGCAAGGGGCCGTCCGTGGCCGACGTCACCCGGCACAAGCCCGACGTTGATCCGCGTGACTATCGTGCCGGCCACGCCATCAGCCTGGCCGATATCGAGACCGCGCTGGAGTGGAGCGATGCCAAGGGGCCCTACGCCAAGCGCCGTGGCAACAACTTCTACCACCGCTACTTGGAGGACCTGGACCTCTTGGCGGAGATGGGGTTCAAGACGCTACGGGTCTCCATCCAGTGGAGCCGGCTGTTCCCAACGGGGGAGGAGCCTGGCCCCAATGCGGCCGGGGTGCGCTTCTACCACGAGTTGTTCCGTGCCATGCGTGAGCGCAACATCCAGCCGCTGGTCACCCTGCATCACTACGAACAGCCGCTAGCCACGGTCTTCAACCACAGGGGCTGGTACGACCGCGCCATGGTTGACCTGTTCATGCGCTTCGCTGAGGTCTGCTTCCGCGAATATGGGGAGGAGGTGAAGCTCTGGCTGACCTTCAACGAGGTTGACTCGATCTTCCGGCACCCCTTCACCACCGCGGGTCTGCTTGCCGAGCAGTTCGAGGGGATGAACATGGAGGAGGTCTGCTACCAGGCGCTGCACCACCAACTCCTCGCCTCGGCGCGTGCCACCAGCCTTCTGCACGAGCTCGTTCCCGACGCCCGGATGGGATGCATGCTCACCAAGCTGCTGCATTACCCGCTCACCGCTCACCCGGAGGACCAGCTGCTGGCGCAGCGCACCAACCGGGACAACGAGATGGCCGCGGACGTGCACGTGCGCGGCGACTATCCGCGGTGGGTGGAACGCTACTGGACCCGTAAGGGACTGTACATTGAGGTCACCGATGCCGACCGGGCCGAGCTCGCCGCCGGTACTGTCGACTTCCTGTCCTTCAGCTACTACATGTCGCTCGTGTCTGCCCGGGATGAGGGGGAGCATGAGCGGGTGAGCGGCAACCTGTCCTCCGGGGTGAAGAACCCGTACCTGGAGGTCAACGAGTGGAACTGGCAGATCGACCCCGAGGGTCTGCGCTACTCGCTCATCGCCTTGTACGACAAGTATCGGCTCCCGCTGTTCATCGTGGAGAACGGGGTGGGCATACGTGAGACGCCGGATGCGGATGGGACTGTCCGGGATGAGGCTCGCATTGACTACCTTCGCCGCCACATCCGTGAGATGGGCAGGGCGATCGACGACGGCGTCGAACTCATGGGATACACGCCTTGGGGCTGCATTGACCTGGTGTCGATGTCCACCAGCGAGATGAGCAAGCGGTACGGCTTCGTGTACGTCGACGCCGACGATGAGGGAAACGGCACCTACAACCGCACCCGCAAGCAGTCCTTCGACTGGTACCGGCGCGTAATCGCCTCCAACGGAAGGGAACTGTAGTGGTGGCGGCACTGCCATGAAGATGCCGGCGGCGCGGTGGGTACGGAGTGCCATCGCGTCGCCGGCACGCTCTGTGACGACGGCGGTCGCCTGCCGGTATGGTTCCGGGCAGACAGGTCCGGGGCCGCTCCCGCGGCCCGCCGTCGCCAACAAGGAGACACTCATGACCGAAACGCCCACTGACCTCAGCGCCCAGGACGCCCCCGGGATGCTCACCGTCGGCGAGACCAGCCTGGAACTGCCTCGTGCCCTGGCCACCGACGGCTCCGACGGACTGGCCATTGGCAAACTGCTGGGGACCACGGGCCTGGTCACGCTCGACCCCGGCTTCACCAACACGGCGGCCTGCACCTCCGAGATCACCTACATCGACGGCGCTGCCGGCATCCTGCGCTACCGCGGCTACCCGATCGAGGAGCTGGCCAAGTCCTCCACCTTCCTGGAGGTCGCCTACCTGTTGATCAACGGGGAGCTGCCCGACCCGGACACCTTCGAGCGCTTCGAGCGGCGCATCGGCCGCCACCGGCTGCTGCATGAAGACTTCCGCAGCTTCTTCACCTCCTTCCCCTCCTCGGGGCACCCCATGGCGATCCTCCAGGCGGGCATTGCGGGCCTGGCCACCTACTACGAGGACACCCTCAACCCGCACGACCCCTACGAGACCGAGCTGGCCACCGTGCTGCTGCTGAGCAAGATGCCCACGATGATCAGCTACATCGCCCGCCGTGCCATCGGGCTGCCGCTGCTGTACCCCGACCCCAAGCGCGGTTACGTCGAGGACTTCCTCAACATGACCTTCGGCATGCCCTACCAGGCCAGCGACATCGACCCCACCGTCGTCCGCGCCCTGGACATGCTCCTGATCCTGCATGCCGACCACGAGCAGAACTGCTCCACCTCCACCGTGCGCCTGGTCGGCTCATCCGACGCCAACCTGTACGCCTCAGTGGCCGCGGGTGTGGGGGCCCTGTCCGGGCCGCTGCACGGCGGCGCCAACGAGGCCGTGCTGCGCATGCTGGATCGGATCCAGTCCGAGGGCATGAGCACCACCGAGTTCGTCCGCAAGGTCAAGAACAAGGAGGACGGGGTGCGCTTGATGGGCTTCGGGCACCGCGTCTACAAGAACTATGACCCGCGCGCCGCCCTGGTCAAGGAGACCGCCCACGAGGTGCTGGCCCGCCTGGGCTCCAAGGACGGAGACCGCAAGCTGGAGATCGCCATGGAGCTGGAGGAGGTCGCCCTGTCCGACGACTACTTCATCTCCCGCAACCTGTATCCGAACGTCGACTTCTACACGGGACTCATCTACCAGGCGATGGGCTTCCCCACGAAGATGTTCACGCCGCTGTTCGCGCTCGGGCGCCTGCCCGGCTGGATTGCTCAGTACCGGGAGATGATGAGCGATCCGGCCAAGCGCATCGGCCGCCCTCGCCAGGTGTACACCGGCGAGGTGGAGCGCCACTACGTGGCCATGCACCGGCGCAAGCGCGTGCGCGACTACCCCGACACCCGCATCGGCGAGCCCACCCTGGACCGCGTCCCGCGCGTGTGAGGGGCCCGCGTTTTGGACCTACGCGACTTCGCACAGGTGGGGCCGCCTGCGCTCATGAGGGCCACGCGGCCAACGTCTTGCGCCTAGTCCGCGTCCGTGACCCGCCAGCGGCCCGCCCGGGCGCTGCCCTCGCGCCGCAGGCGGCCCGAGGCGCGCAGGTCGGCGACGACGCGTTCGGCGGTCCGGCGGGAACAGCCGAGGAGGTCGGCCAGGTCGGCGACGGTCGCCGTCGGGCTCCCCGAAAAGAGGCTCAGCGCCTGCTCCTCGCGGCTGTCCGCGACAGTTTGCGCAGAGGGCTTCGCATACGGCATCAGCGCCTGGCGGACCACGGTGAGCATAAAGGCGACAAAGTCCTCGCAGGTGCCCACGGCGTTCGAATGGGCGAGCGTCGCGTAATACTCCCGCTGCCGGTCGCGGATCACCGTCTCAATCGGCAGCCACCTCAGGACTGGGCGCCAACGGGCCAGCAGCAATGTGTGCCACAACCGCCCGGTCCGGCCATTGCCATCGGTGAAGGGATGAATGAACTCGAACTCGTAGTGGAAGACACAGGAAACGAGCAGCGGGTGGAGGTCGGTGTGCCGCATCCAGTCGAACAGCTCGGCCATGACCTCGGGCACGTAGGCGGCGGGCGTGCCCGCATGGATGAGCCGATCGCCGTCGAAGACACCGGCATTTGCATTGCGCAGCCGACCGGCGTCTTCAATGATCCCGTCCATCATCACGCCATGGGCCCGCAGGAGATCGGTGATCGAGTATGGATCCAACTGGTCCATGATTTCGTAGGCGCGGTGGGCATTCTCGACCTCACGAATCTCACGGGATGGCCCGAGCACGCGTTTGCCGTCGATGATCGCCGTGACGGCGTCTTCTGAGAGGACATTGCCCTCGATCATGAGCGAGGAGTGGATCGTGCGAATGCGCAGCTCGCGGTGCAGCTGCGGGCTCGTGCTCAGTGGGGAAGCGGGGCCGAGCGTCCCAACGAGTTCCGCGATCTCCATGCATAAGTTGTCGATTGCGGGCGTGCGGGTGAAGGGGGGCGTATAAGCCATCTGCTTCCTGTCGGTCCGACGGTGTCCGGTCGTATGAGACGCCGATCACCGCCAAAGTTTACCGTCACTGGCGGCATTGATGGCGTTGAAAGGCTGACGGTAGGTGCCGATAACCCTAGGAGCCCTCGGGCGTTGCGTCGTCTCGGAGCGTGCAAGGGCTGGTTGTGTGAGTGGTTGGGTGTCTGCGTGCGGTTGGGTGTCTTGGGTGTTGGCGTGCGCGGCCGCCGACCCG
>NZ_QMIN01000069.1:0-6593 GCF_003287795.1 Actinomyces sp. Z5 | reverse complement strand
ACCCCTGTTCCCCCGTTGGACCCCTGTTCCCCCGTTGGACCGCCGTAGCCGCCGGTTACAGCGGTCCAACGGGGTGTGGGCGGTCCAACGGGGTGTGGGCGGTCCAACGGGGCGTGGGCGGTCCAACTGGGCGTGTTCTTGAAGGTGATTCCGCGTCAGAAGCGCCTTCTTCGGCACCTCCTCTCGGAACAATCCATGTCCTTGGCCGAGGAGGTAGGAGCCAGGAGGGAGGTGGGGGCCATGTCCAAGCCGCGGGGCCGGCATGCCAAAGTCCGCAAGGGCAAGGGAATGGCCCGGCAGGTGAGCGAAGTGTTCGAGTCTCTCGCTCATCTGATCCGGGCCATTGGTATCCTTGTGGATGCCCTCGGCAGGTGGTTCAACTGAGCCGTCTGCCTCGGGGAGTCATCCGGTTGCCGCCGGGTGGCTCCCCACAATTATGCCGCCCGGTTTTCCCGGCGGGCAAGCGCTCCGGCAGGGCTGACGCCGCGATGCGCCCGGCCAGGTGGAGTGGATTGGGCGGGTTCAGGCGGCCAGGGTCAGGCGTCCATGGGCTCCACGAAGGTGCGGAAGTCGCCGTCGTGCTGTGCGTGCAGTTCCCAGATGCGGTCGGCCAGGGCCTCCGGCTCGTGGGAGGGCTCGCCTCCGCTGATGCCGCGCGGAATGATCAGCTGGGCGACGTGAATCCCCTCCGGGGCGAGCGCGTCGTGGAGGAGCTGCCCGTAGGCGCTCTCCCCGGCGAAGGCGACCGAGGTGCCGGTGACGTTCGGGCCCGGGCGGACGGCGGAGCCTCCGTTGATAAGCAGGATCGTGCCGCGGCCGAGCTCGCGCATGCCCGGCAGCACCTGCTGCACCGCGTTGACGGGGCCGTAGACGGACATCTCGATGGGGCCGACCAGGTCCTCGGCGCTCGTCTCCAGCACGGGCTTCATGAACTCGCGGGCCGGCACGGGGCTCCACTGGAGCACCTCGATGGGGCCGAGCTCACCGGCGGCGTCGGCCAGGGCCCGGGCCAGCGCCTCGCCGTCGCGGCCGTCGGCGACGTAGCCGCGGGCGTTGATGCCGTCGACACTCAGGGCGGCGACCCGCTCGTCCAGGTGCTGGCGGCTGCGGGAGATCAGGGCGACGTCGAAGCCCTCTCGTCCGAAGCGGCGGGCGACGGCGCGGCCCAGTCCCGGGCCGCCACCGATGATGGCGATGGTGGTCATGGTGATTTCCTCCGGTTTCCGGCTTTGCTTGATGTTTATTCGGCGTTCTGTCCTGGTGGCTTTGCACCGAGACCGGCGAGAGTGGCGTCCCCTGACCGGCACGGGTAACGCGTCGCGGCCGCCGGCGCCGCACTGCGCTGCCTTTGGCAGGCTATGCCGGTCTTTCCGATTTCGGGAGTCCCTGCCAGTGCCTCCCGGAAGCGCCGTTTATGGCTGTCACAGCCATTTGCGGTGCTTGAAGAAGACGATACAGCCGATGACCACCAGAACGCTCAGGACCGCGACGGCCGGATAGCTCCACGGCCACGCGAGCTCGGGCATGTGCTCGAAGTTCATCCCGTACCAGCCGACGATGAGCGTCAGCGGCGCGAAAATCGCGGTGACGATCGTGAGCGCCGCCATAATGTGGTTCTGCCGCACGTCCAGGTGCATCTTGTACAGGTCACGCATCTGGAGGGCCTGGTCGCGCAGGGAGGATGCCTGATCGCGCAGTTTGTCGAGTCGGCCGTAGACCGTGCGGAAGTACCGCAGGTCCTCCTCGCGGAAGAAGCCGTTCTCGTTCTCCTCTAGGACCTGGGTCAGGTCCATGAGGTCGTTGTAGTGGGTGTCGAGGTCGCGTAGTTCGGAGCGCATATCGTTGATGCGCTCCGAGGCGCCCGCGGCCGTCTCCTGGGCGTCGATGAACACCACCCCCTTCTCATCCAGCGCGAAGGCGAGTCGATGTCGATGCCCAGCTCGAAGGTGCTGCGGCGCTGGGTCCACTGATCGGGAGTCAGCACGGCGACGAACTGTCTGTCCGTGTTGCGCAGATCCTCCGGGGCGCGCGGAGTCAGTGACTCGTCGATCAGGTAGTGCACGGATTCTCCTCGGTGTAGTAGGGCGCCGTCGGCCTCAGCGAGAGCCGCGTAGAAAACTGCGTCCCTCGGACTCGTCGAAGCCGCGGTGCCCGTGAACCTCGACGGCGTCCAGCGCCGCCTCCAGCCGGTCCAGCTCCGCGCCGGTGAGCGAGACATCGGCGGCGCCGAGGTTCTCCAGGATCCGTTCCTTGCGCTTCGAACCCGGAATCGGCACCACATGCGGCCACTTAGCGAGCATCCACGCCAGGCTGATCTGGGCGCTGGTCGCCCCCTTGTCCGCGGCGAAGCGTGCCAGCAGGTCCACGATCGGCCGGTTGGCGGCCAGGTTCTCGGGCCGCAGCTGCGGCACCAGGCTGCGCACGTCGTCGTGGGTCTCGAACTGTGTGGCCGTGGTGACCTTCCCGGATAACAGCCCGGAGGCGATGGGGGAGAAGGGGACGACGCCGATACCCTGCTCGGCGCAGTACGGCAGAACCTCCGCCTCAATGCCGCGCTCAACCATGGAGTAGATGTTCTGCACGGCGGTCACGGGCGTCACCTCGTGGGCGGCGCGGATGACCGGCACGTCCACCTGGGACAGGCCCCAGCCGCGAATCAGCCCCTCCTGGATGAGGCGGCCCATGCCGTCGGCCACCTCCTCAACCGGCACCTCGGGGTTGACACGGTGCAGGTAGTACAGGTCGACGCAGTCGGTACCCAGGCGCGCCAGGGAGGCCACCAGGTGGTGGCGCAGCGTGGCCACCACGCCGTCGGCCCGCACTTCCTCGGTCGGCAGATGCAGCTTGGTGGCCAGGACGACGTCGTCCCGGAAGGGGGCGACCGCCTTGCCGACGATGTGCTCATTGTGGCCCCGGTTGGCCGGATCGAGGTTCGGTCCGTACGCCTCGGCGGTGTCGAAGAAGGTGCAGCCGGCGTCATGAGCGGCGCGGATCGCCGCGACCGACTCCGTCTCCGGCGGGATGTGCCCGTAGCCGTGGGACAGGCCCATGCAACCCATGCCGATCTCGGATACCTCCAGAGTTCCCAGGTGCCGCGTACGCATTCTCGTCCCCTCCGTTTTCAAGACGCCGCTGCTCGACGGCGGCCGTCGGCACAACCCTATAGGTGGCGCGCCCTACGTGGGCTACCGGAACAACCAGCCCATGACCTCGGCGTCGTGCGGGAAGAGCTCCAGCCCGCCGCCGTGCTGGCTCCAGGCGACGACGTCGTTGCTCCAGCGCGGGTGCGTGCCGCGGGCGGGGTAGTGGCAGGCGGCGCCCTCATCGAAGGCGTGCGGCATGAAGTTCAGGTGCTCCAGCTCGCCCTCACCGCGCTCGTAGGCGGCTTTTCCCCATGCCTTCTGTTGGCTCGGGCCGCCTCACCCGGGTGAGGCTCAGCGGTCGCGGGCTCCGCGCCGGAGAGGTCCGATTGCCCCGTGTACTGCATGACGACGGCGCCGGGGCCGGGCACGTCGTCGCCCCCGAATCGGGCGGGGCCGTAGGACCCCAGGTAGGCGGCCAGGCGCGCACCCGCGGAGCCGCCCAAAAGCGAGTAGCCCTCCGGATTCGCGCCGAGCTCGTCGGCGCCCGTCGTCCTACACCCCGGCGTGCTGCGTAAGGCCTCAGTACAGCGAGCCGCCGCCGATCTGCTGCTTGACCATGTCGCGCAGCAGCCAGCCCACGACCTTCGGGTCGTAGTGGTCGAAGATGCGCGGCAGCGTGCCGTCGTCCAGGGCGGAGAAGGTCGCCAGGTCCTCCTCGGTCAGTTCGAAGTCGAAGACGTCGAAGTTCTCCTCCATGCGGTTGCGGTGCGTGGACTTCGGGATGACCACGACGTCCTTCTGGATCAGGGCCCGCAGGATCACCTGGCCGGGCTTCTTGCCGTACTTGGCGCCGATCTCGGCGAGGACCGGGTTGGCGAAGATGTTGTTCTGCCCCTCGGCGAAGGGCGCCCAGGCCTCGTGCACCACGCCGAGTTCGGCCATGACCGCGTGCGCGGCGTCCTGCTGGCGGAAGGGGTGCGTCTCGATCTGGTTGACGGCCGGCGTGATCTCGGCCAGTGCGGCCACATCCACCAGGCGCTCGGGGTAGAAGTTGGACACGCCGATGGCGCGCAGCTTGCCGGCCTTGTAGGCGTCCTCCATGGCCCGGTAGGCGCCCGGGTAGTCGCCCATCGCCTGGTGCAGCAGCATCAGGTCAATGTGGTCTGTGCCGAGCTTTTCCAGCGACTCGTCGATGGAGGCGGTGGCGCGCTCGTAGTTCATGTTGGACACCCAGATCTTGGAGGTGATGAACACCTCCTCGCGCGGCAGGCCGCTCTTCGCGACGGCCGCGCCGACGCCCTCCTCGTTGCCGTAGGCCTGGGCGGTGTCGATGAGCCGGTAGCCGACCTCGAGGGCCTCGCTCACGCAGCGCTCGGTCTCATCGGGCGGGGTCTGGAAGACGCCGTAGCCGAGCACGGGCATCTCGACGCCGTTGTTGAGGGTCTTGGTGGGGACGGTGGTGGTCATGGGTTTCTCTCCTGATGCGGGTCTTGAGTGGTCGGGGGCCGATCTCGGCAGTTGGCCGACGCCGTGGCGACCGGCCAGGCGAGGACGGGTCAGGCCTGCTGGGAGTAGTCCATGACCGTCGTCGTGAAGGCGGGCGGCTCGTCCGGGACCACGTAGTAGGGGGCCTGCGGGATCTCGTTGATCGCAGCGATCTCCGCCTCCGTCAACTTCACGTCGAGCGCGGCGAGGTTGTCGGCCATGTGGGCGGGGTTGAGGGTCTTGGGGAAGGTGATGTTCTTCTCCGCCAGGTGCCAGGCCAGGATCACCTGGGCGGCAGTGGCGCCCGTGCGCTGTGCGGCCGCGGTGATCGCGGGCTCTTCCAGCAGGGTCTTGTCGCCGTGGCCGAGCGGGTACCAGGCCTCCACCAGGACCTCGGTGTCGGCGGCCTGGTCCATCTGCGCCTTCAGCTCGTGCTGGTTCCAGCGCGGGTGGGCCTCAACCTGGTTGACGACCGGCTTGATGTCGGCGACGTCCAGAATCTCCTGGAACTTGGCGATGGGGAAGTTGGACAGGCCGATGGAGCGGACCTTGCCCGCGGCCACGGCCTCCTCCATGGCCTTCCAACCGGAGGTGTACTCGCCGTAGGGCTGGTGGAACAGCAGCAGGTCAACGTAGTCCAGACCCAGGCGCTCCAGGGTGGCGTCGATGTCCTTGACGGCCTGCGCGTAGGGGTAGGACTGCGGGAACAACTTGGTGGTGATGAACAGGTCCTCACGCTTCACGGTGCCGGCGGCGATCGCATCGCGCACCACCTCGCCGACGGCGACCTCGTTGAAGTAGGCGTTGGCCGTGTCGATGTGCCGGTAGCCCAGCTCGAGGGCCTGCGGCAGGTGCTCGCGCACCTGGTCGGAGGTCATCTGGAAGACGCCGTAACCCAGCGCCGGGATGTCGATGCCGTTGTTCATGGTGAAGGACGGGATGGTGGTCATTGATGCGCTCCTGGGACTTGCTTCGGGACCAGCTCAATGCCGTCCCGCTGCGCATAAGTCTTCGCCCCAGGGGCGCGGATGTAAAATGCTAATATCGGAACTCTTGATGCGCTACGTGCATAAGCAGAGGGAGGAGACTGGTGGATTTCGAGCAGCTGCGCCAGCTGGAGGCGATCGCGCGCGAGGGCACCCTCAGCGCCGCCGCGCGCACCCTGCACCTGTCCCAGCCGGCCCTCAGCCGCTCGCTGCAGCGTCTGGAGGCAGAGCTCGGCCAGTCGCTCTTCGACCGCCCGGGGCGCCGCCTGGTGCTCAACGAGGCGGGCCGTGTGGCTCTGGAACATGCCGGGCGGATCCTGCGCGAGGAGCAGGCCATGCGCACCGCCCTCGACGACGTCGCCCGCCGCACCCGGGCACTGCGCGTGGGTGCGGTCGCCCCGGCGCCGCTGTGGCGGCTGACCTCACTGATCATCGAACGCTTCCCCGGCCTGGTGCTCACCTCGCAGAGCCTCGGCAGGGAGGAGGTCGAGGAGGGAGTGGTGAGCGGCGAGCTGGACCTGGGCATCTCGCTGCGTCCCCATCCGCTGCCGAGCGTGCGCTCGGCCTGGCTCATGGTGGAGAATCTCGCCGTCGCCCTGCCCGCTGAGCACGCGCTCGCGAACCGCGAGCAGGTGACGGCCGCGGAGCTGGACGGTGAGACCTTCCTGCTCCTGGCCGACATCGGCTTCTGGCGCGAGCGCTGTGACCGCTACCTGCCCCACTCCCAGTTCGTGGTCCAGGAGGACCGTGGCGTTTTCGAACAACTGGTCAAGAGTTCTCCGCTGCCCCACTTCGTCTCCGACGCTCCCGCCCTGTCGGCGCTCGCCTCGGACCGCGTCGTCGTGCCGATTCGGGACGCCATGGCCCATGCCACCTTCTTCCTGCTGCTGCGGCCCGGTGGGCGCAGCGAGGCCACGGATGTCTTCGACTGGGCGCGCAGTCGGGTCGGCTGAGTCGCTTCCCGTCACCGAGGTCGGTTGAAGTTACGTGCCGAGATCGGTTGAAGTTACGGGCTCTTCCGTTTTGGGGGTGTGGCGGG
>NZ_QMIN01000068.1:6110-17606 GCF_003287795.1 Actinomyces sp. Z5 | reverse complement strand
GGCGATGCCCGGGGCGGAGAAGGCCGCCTGGAAGTCGGCGGCGAACGCGTCCACGGCCAGCCCCACCTGTGGCAGGGCCAGCATGGCGTCCAGCACGTCGGCACCAATGGTCGCCGTGTGGGCGCCGGCGGCAGCCGCATCGGTGACTTGCTTGACGTTCTTGAAGCTGGCCGCCAGGATCCGGGTCGGCACCCCCTCACGGTCGATGTCCTGGCGCAAAGCCCGGATCACCACATAAGGGTCCACGTCCGCATTAGACATACGGTTGACGTACGGGGCGAGGTAGTCCGCCCCGGCCGCCGTCGCCAGCAACCCCTGCGCCGTGGAGTAGATCGCCGTCGCGGTCACGCGAGCCCCCTGGGCCTTGAGCCGCCGCATGGCCGGCAGGCCAGCCGCCGTCGTCGGAATCTTGATGAGGGTGGACTCCCCCACCAGCTCACGGATGGCGTCGGCCTCCCGCAGCATGCCCTCGGTGTCCCGGGCCACCACTTGCACGTGGAGGTCCCGGTCCCCGACCAGCTCCCGGATGGCACGCAGGTCGCGCTTGAAGTCCGTCAGGCCACCGGCCTTGAGAATAGACGGGTTCGTGGTGACCCCGATGAGGGGGAAGGTGTTCAGGGCGCGCTCCACCCGGTCCAGGCGAGCGTCATCGATGAGAAACTGCATCTCGGTTCTCCTTCCTGATCAGTTCTGAGCCGCGGGCGATTTCAGAGGGTCTGCTCGGTGCGGGCGATGATGTCGTCCTGGGTCTGCTTGGACAGCACCACGAAGAAGGCGCTGTAGCCGGCGACGCGGACGATCAGGTCGCGGTGTTGCTCGGGGTGCGCCTGGGCGTCTAGGAGCATGGCGCGATCAACCACGTTGTACTGGACGTGGAAGCCGTGGAGTCGGTTGAAGAAGGCGCGCAGCATGGCGATGAGCTTCGCCCGGTCCTCGGGCTTGGCCAGGATCTGCGGGTTGACCTTCTGATTAAGTAGCACGCCGCCGGTGATGCGGTCGGTCTCTAGCTTGGAGACCGACTTGAACACGGCGGTCGGGCCGTTGACGTCGGCGCCGTGGCTCGGCGAGCAGCCCTCCGCGAGCGGCTGGCCGGCGTGACGACCGTCGGGGGTGGCCGCCGTGGAGGCGCCTTGAGGCACGTTCGCGGAGATGGACGAGGTGCCGGCGTAGTAGGTTCCGCCGATGGGGCCGCGCCCGTAGCGCGAGTTCTTGTACTTGAAGATCTCGTCGATGTCGGTGGCGTAGGCGCGCACGAGTAGGTCGTCCACGTAGTCGTCGTCGTTGCCGTACTTGGGGGCGGCCACCAGGAGCTTACGGATCCGCTCGCCCTCCTCTCCGGCGAAGTCGGACTGGAGGGCCTCCCACAGCTGGGCGCCGGTGATGGCGTGGTCCTCGAAGACGACCTTCTTGATGGCGGCCAGGGAGTCACCGAGGTTGGCGATGCCGACCTGGAGGCCGGAGACGAAGTCGTAGACGGCGCCGCCCTCCTTGAGGGTCTTGCCGCGGCCGATGCAGTCGTCCACCAGTCCGGAGCACAGCAGGTCGGGGACCTGGTGCTCTAAGGCGAGGTCGCAGGCAGCATCCAGCACGATGCAGTTGCGCTGGAACTCGCGGATGGTGGAGTCCCACGCGGACATGACCTGGTCGAAGGAGGTCATGTCCCGCAGGTGCCCGCAGGCCGGCGCCAGTCGGGTTCCGGAGGCGGGGTCGACGCCGTCGTTGAGCGCAACCAGAAGCGCCTTGGGGAAGTTGAGGAAGCTCATGCCGGTGCAGCGGTATCCCCAGCGGCCCGGGACGGCGACCTCGACGCAGCCGATCGCCGAGTAGTCGTGGGCGTCCTCGGGGGCCACCCCGCGCTCAATCAGCGAGGGGATGATGACCTCGTCGCTGTTGAAGGCCGGCATGCCGGTACCCAGCCGCATGAGCTCGATGGCCTCGTTCATGAAGTTGTCGCTCAGGCCGTGGTGGTAGCGCACGGTCAGGTTCGGCTGGGGCAGGTGGGTCTGCGCCACGGAGGCGATGATGAGGTAGGACAGGTGATTGACGGCGTCCGAGCCATCGGCGTGCTGGCCGCCGATGGTGACGTTCTGGTACAGGGGGCTGCCGGCGGAGAACCGGGTGTGGCTCCAGGAGCGGATCTTGTTGACAGTGAAGGTCTTCAGCCACAGGTTGGTCAGCAGTTCGGTGGCGGAGGCATCGGTCTCACGGCCGGCCTCGAGGTCCTCACGCAGGAAGGGCCACAGGTACTGGTCCAGGCGCCCGTATGACAGGGAGTGGCCATTGGACTCGATCTGCAGGGCCACGTGCACGAGCCAGATCGACTGCACGGCCTCGTGGAAGGTGGTGGCCGGGTGCTCGGGAACAACCCGCAGCACGCGGGCCATCTCCCGCAACTCGGCCTGACGCTCCGGGGCGGTCTCGGCGGCGGCGAGCTGCTCGGCGAGGTCGGCGTAGCGGTGGGCGAAGGCGATGACGGCGTCGAAGACGACGATGAGGCTGCGGTAGAAGGGGGCCTGCTCGAGCTGTGCGGGGTCGGTCAGGTCCAGGGCGTCGAGCCCCTCCTGGGCGCGCCGCCGGTAGGTGGCCAGGCCGTCTGCCAGCAGGCGCCGGTAGTTGACGGCAATGTGGGCGTCCCCGGAGGTGATGTTGCCCTCGGGGTGGATGATACCCAGGTCGTAGAAGCGCTTGGCGTCCGCGGGCATGAGGGCCAGGGCGTGCTCCTTGAGGGTGCGGCCCCGCCAGAATGGGGCGATCTCCCGCAGCGTCTGCTTCGCCTCCTCGGAGATGGTGAAGCGGTCCCCGGGGCGCTTGTCGAACTCGTCGAGCTCGTCGATCACCCAGTCCATGGCGTATTCGGGCATGATGGGGGCGGCCCGGTTGGCGCTCGCCTGGTTGCCGGCGAGCCGGGAGGCGGGCTCGATGTAGATGGTCATCCGTTCGAGCACGTTCTTGAGCATGAGGGCTCGGACCATGTCCAGCGGCTGATCGGCGTTGTCCCGGTAGGTCTGCGTGGTGATGACCGCGCGTTCAACGCAGACACTGGGTTCGGTGTCCAGAATCTCCTCGCGCCAGGCGGCCATGCGGTCGGTGAGACCGCCGAAGTGGGGGCCGCCGAGGGCTGTGGGCGTGGATTGGGCAACGGTTGTCATGATGACGATTCCTATTCTCTGGCGCCCACGCCCGCGTGGGTTACGGCCGTGGGCCTGGTGGTTGCGCCGGCGGCGGCGCTGTGGGTGGTGGTGGCGCCCGACGGCGATACGGTGACGACCTGGACGCCGGAGTCGGTCAGCGCGGTGATCTGGGCGGGGTCCCCCGCCGCGTCGGTCCATACGGTGGACACGGCCGAGGCGGGCAGCAGCGGTACGGGCCCGTGTCCGCCGAGCTTCTCGGACTCGGTGACGACGACGACGTGCTCGGCCCGCTCGGCCAGCGCCCGTACGGCGGTGGCGCGCAGGTAGTCGCGTGCGGTGAAGCCGAGCCGGGCGGTGAAGCCGTCGGTGCCGACGAAGAGCCGGTCGACCAGGAACTGCTGCGCGCACAATTCGACCATGGGGCCGACCATGACGCGTGAGTCCGGCTGCTGCTCACCGCCCAGGAGGATGACCCGCGTGGCCGGGAAGGCGCGCAGCCGATCGGCGATGAAGGCCGAGTTGGTGATGATCGTTGTGCCGGAGTGCTGAGTGGCGATCTGCTCGGCCAGCAGCGTGCAGCATGAGCCGGCCTCCACCATGACGGTCTCGCCGTCGTGGACGGTGCCGGCCGCGGCCCGGGCGATGCGCGCCTTGTCAGCGTAGTGGTAGGCGAGGCGGCCGGCCGGGTCATCCGCGGAGACCAGCACGGCGAAGCCGCGCTCTCGGCGGATCAGGCCGCACGATTCCAGCGCGTCCAGGTCCTTGCGGATGGTGACGGCGGAGACCTCGGCCAGCTGCGCGAGCTCGGTGACGGCAACGCGCCCGGCGGCGACGATCGCCTCAAGGAGGGTGGTCTGACGGCTACTCATGGGTTCCATACCCCCTTTCCTACCGTACGCAACTGTGAAGTGCTTCGTTTGAAGCGTTGACACCACGATAAACGAACGACTCACTTCAAGCATAGGTCTTTGGTCCTTCGTTCGTAAGTTATACTAGTTTCGAACGAAAGGAACTGGGGTTATGACCTCGCACCCGCTTGCCGCGCCGTTCGCCTCACCGCACGAGGCGGCCCATCGGCCGGACAACACCGCAGTGGTGTTCAACATTCAGCGGTTCTCGCTGCACGACGGGCCGGGCATTCGCACCGTCGTGTTCCTCAAGGGCTGCCCCCTGGCGTGCCCCTGGTGCGCCAACCCCGAGTCCATCAATCCCGGCATCGAGCAGCTCCTCGATCCCACCACCGGTGAGGTGACCCCCGCGGGCAGGACGCATACGTTGGCGGAGGTACTCAAGGAGTGCGAGGCCGACCGGCCGTTCTTCGAGGAGTCAGGCGGCGGCGTCACGCTGTCGGGCGGCGAGCCGATGATGCAGCACGTCTTCGCGACGGAGCTGCTCCAGGAGCTGCAGCAACGCGGCATACATACGGCGATGGAGTCGACGGGGCACGTGGCGCCACGCGTGTTCGACCGGGCGTTGGATCACCTCGACTATCTGCTCATTGACGTCAAGCACCATGATCGCGACGCGCACAAGCGGTGGACCGGCGGGTACAACGATCTGCCGTTGCGCAACCTGTCCCGCGCTCTCGAGCGCGGCATCCGCACGCAGGTGCGCATCCCCGTCATTCCCGGCGTCAACGACGCTCTCGACGACGCCACCGCCTTCGCCGACCTGCTGCGCTCGCTCGGGGTCGAGCGCGTCCAGCTGCTGCCCTTCCACCAGTTCGGCGAACGCAAGTACACGCTACTGGGACGTCCCTACCGCATGGCCGGAGTCCCGGCTTTGCACCCCGAGGATCTGGTGGATTACCGCGCTGCCATGGTGCACGCGGGCATCGAAGCGTTCTTCTGACTCCCCGGCTCGCCGTCCACGCGCTCCGCGACTCAGTACAGGATGGTGGCCAGCTGGCGGCGGGCCCGAGCCACCTCGGGAGCGGTAGCACCGATGACCTCGAACAGCTCCAGCAGACGCAGGCGGGCCCGCTCGCGCTCATCATCACCGGCGTGTGCACGCACGGCCTCCAGGGCGCGTCCCAGGCAGGCGTTCACGTCCCCCAGGGCGAGGGCCGCGTCCGCCCCGGCCAACTGGGCATCCAGGTCCGCGCCGGGAGCGTCGGCCGCGGCCAGCAGTGCAGCCGGGTCCTGCCCGTCCATGCGGGCAAGCATGCGCACCTGACTGCGGGCGGCCTTCAAGTCGTCGTCGGCGGGCGAGTTGGCGATCGCGTGATCGTAGACAGCCTCGGCCCCGGCCCAGTCGCCGCGTTCGATCGCCTCGCGCGCCTCCCGCTCAACCTCGGTCTCCTCCGGCTCTGCCGGCTCCGGCTGCGCCGAGGCGTCGACGGCGATACGGCCGTCCACGCCGTTGCGGGCAGCGACCTCGAGCAACTGGTCGAGCAGGGCGCGCAGCTGCTCCTCGGGGGCGCTGCCCTGGAACATGGGCACCGGCTGCCCGGCGATCAGGGCGACCACCGTGGGCACCGCCGTCGCCTGCAGGGCCTGAGCCACCTCGGGGGCGGCGTCCACGTCCACGCGGGCGAGCTGGAAGCGGCCGCCGTACTCGCCGGCCAGGCGCTCAAGCAAGGCCGCCAGGTCGGTGGAGGCCTGAGAGCGCGGGGTGTGCAGCACCACCACAACCGGCACGCGGGCGGAGCCCTCGGCGATCTCACGCAGGTTGGCGGCGTCCAGGTCGACCACGAGCGCGCCCGCGCCGCCGCTGCCCGCGGCCGGCGCCGCCGTACCGGCGGCGGGGGCGGGACTGGTCCCCTGCTTGGGTGCGAGGGAGGACAGGTCGACGGCACCGAACATGCTCATGGTGTGCCTTTCCCGGGCTGTGCCCGCATGGCTTGCTGGCTTTGGTTACGAACGGGAGCGTAGTCCTCCACCGGGCGGCCCGACGCACCCGTTCGCCCGGGGCGTCAGCCCTCCGCATCCTCCTCGGCGGGCGCCTGGGAGTCGTCGCGGGACACGGAGGCCAGCACCAGGTCCATGCCCAGGGCGGTGGGGGTGGCGTCCTCGGCGTCGGCCGCCGGGATGAGAAAGGCGATCATGACGTCGTAGTTGGCGGTGACGGTGCCGACCACGTCCTGGTCGTCCCCCATCAGCGCACCGACCGTGCTGTCTGCGAGTGACAGCGTGGACCCGGCAACCGTCTTCTTGTAAACGGTGGTGAAGCTCAGCGTCGTCATGGTGATCACGCCGCCGTCGGCGGTACGCAGGCTCTTGAAGCCGTCAGAGCCGGCCTCGGCGGTCACGCTGACCTCACCGGCCTCAGAGAGGTCGACCGCCCGTTCGGCGGCAATGCGCTGGCGCAGAACGTCATCGGCGAAGGCCTTGCCGTTCTCGCCGTCGGGGTCGTTCAGGGCGTCCACATAGGCGTCGAGCACGTCCTGCGGACTGGCCGCCAGGTCGGTGGCGTCATCCGCGGCGATCTGCTCGGTGCCGATGGCGGGGGCATAGGTAGACGGGATCTCCACGCCGGCAAAGAACTGAGTCCAGCCCCACAGCTGGTAATTCTCACGGGCGGAGTCCTGGGTGAGGGCGAGCAGGTAGCCCTGCTCGTCGTCGGCGAAGTCGGTGATGGCCAGCGCCGTGCGCGGGAAGTCGTTGGCCAGGGCGACGGTTCCCGCCTGGCTGGTGGTGGTGAAGGTGTGCACGAAGCTGTCATCCTCGGTGGCCGAGGCGACCTGGTACTCCTCGCCGCGCACGCGGGCGGCCGGGCCGGTGAGGTAGCCGGCCAGCGCGTCGGCGTTCTTGTCCGCATCCGCCGCGTCCAAGCCGACCTGGACACGTTCGAGGACGGCGGTGAGGCGGTCGGAGTCGAGCACCGGCTGCGGCGTGGGCGTACCGGTGGCGGCATTGGTGGGCACATCCTGGGAGCAGGCGGCCAGGGCGGCGGCGAGCGCGGTCGCGGTCGCTCCCGTGAAGAAGGCGCGGCGGCTAGTGATCATGCTTGGTGCTCCTCGTCGGACTCGTCGGTGTTCGCGTCGGCGGCCGTCCCGTCCTCGACGGCGGGCATTTCCTCCGTCTCGGGGGAGGCGGTCTCCTCCTCGCCGGCGACGGCGAAGGGCTCCGTCTCATCCAGTTCACGGGCGGAACGGTGGGCGGCGGTGGTCTCGGCATCCAATCCCGGGACGACGGCGCTGCCGCGGGCGGCCCCGGAGGCCTCCACGGCGTCCGCGGATAGTTCCTCGGGCTCGGGGGCGGGCGCCTGCGGCACGGCGGGGGCCTGCACGCCGCCGACGTAGACGGCTCCGGTGCGCGGGTCGACCCACTCCTCACCGGCCGCCTCGGCGCGCTCCTTGTCTCGCTGCTCGCGGCGGGTGAGCGGACGGTTCGGATCGCCGATCTGCGGGATACCTACGGTGGCCACCGAGTCGGCCTGGGCGATGCGAGCGGCCCGCTCGGCGGCGCGGGCGCGTCGCTGTTCATCGGCGCGGCGCGTTTGAATGTCGATCAGGAACAGGAACACCCCCACCAGCAGCAGCAGGCCGCCCACGATCAGGCCGGGAATCAGCCAAGGAGTGGACACGTGCCGCGGCCATGCCAGCGTCACCTGCGGGGCGGTGGAGGCGCCGTCGGTGGCCACCAGTACCGCCAGGTCGGAGCCGGCGGTGTCCAGTTCGAGAGTGGCCGAGCCGGTCCCGGTCTCGGTTTTGATCCACAGATCGGAGTCGGCGGGATCGGCGTCGCTGTTCTCCAGCACGGCGCAGCCGTCCGCATCCGTCGTCGCCGTCGCAGTAGCCTCAGCGGTGGGCGCGGCGGAGGCCTCGGCGGTTGCGGTGGGGGTGGCCTCCTCGGGGCAGGAGGTGGTGACCGCCGTGGACTCCAGCGTGTCCCAGTCGGTCAGGCCGGTCACCAGAATGTAGGGGTCCGAGGCGAGCCAGGCCTTGATGTCTTGTACGTGGCCGACCGCGATCAGCACCGGCTGGTCGGCGGAGGCGGCGGTAGCGGTTACCTCGACGTCGGACTCCACGAGGCTGAGCACGCCCTGCTCGGTGACGACGTAGTGCTGGTCGGGACTCTGGGCGAGGCTGGCCCGGGCAGTTGAGCTCGGACGCCACACGGTGGCGGAACAGACTGCCAGGACTATGGCGATCAGGCCGAGAACGGCAATGATCACGCTCAGCATCCGTCGATTCACGACGCGGTTCTCCTCGAACTGGGGGACATGGACCCGCCGACGTGGCCGGCGGGTGTGCGCGACTCGCACCGACGCCACGAGGACGACGTTTGAGGCGGCCGGACGTCAGAATCCCATGACCGCCGCCGGTTCGCACCGGTCTCGGCGAAAATCACAGGTTGCTGCGCCATGAGCAAAAGCCTAGGGCAAAGACCCTCCCCGCGCCGGTTGTAGGGCGTGGACGCGCCGATTTGCCGGGTGTTTTGCCGTCCCGGGAGGCGGAATTGCCCACGCCCCGGCGAGCCGCGCGAAAGCGCCGGGAATGTACCGATTCCGCGCGGATTGCCCAGGGGCTACGCTTGGACGGTGGGCCGTCCCGACCCGGCCCAGGAGGAGATTTGACGTGGCCGAGGACACCGAAGAGTTCGCCATCACCATGCGCGGGTACGACCGTGCGCAGGTGGACCAGCGACTGGAAGCGCTCAACCGCCAGCTGCAGGACGCGCGCCGGGAGGTCGCCAACCTCGATCAGCGGGCGATGACCCTGGCCGGTGAACTCGCGGAGGCGCAGCGTCGCCTGCGGGAGGCGGACAAGCCGACGTACGCGGGCCTGGGATCACGCATCGAGCAATTGCTGCGCAGCGCCGAGGAGCAGAGCGCCTCGGTGCTGTCCAAGGCCAATGCGGAGGCGAACGCGCTCCTGACCCGCACGCGCGCCAACGCCGCGAATCTGTCCGAACGCTCCTCCTCCGAAGCCGCCGCGCTGATTTCGGACGCCCGCCGCGAGGCCGCGGAGTTGCGTACCCGCTCCGAAAGCGAGGCGGAGACCACACTGTCCAATGCGCAGGCGCGTGCCGATGAGCTGGTCGGGTCCGCCGAGCGCCGGGCCGCCCAGCTCGCCGCCGAAGCCGAGTCGGCCGCCACCGAATTGCGTGCCACGGCGGAGCGGGAGGCGCAGGTCGTGCGCGCGGAGGCGAACAAGTCCGCGGCAGAGTTGGCGATCTCCTCCGAGCGCGAGGCCGCCGGGGTGCGCGAGGCCGCCGCTCAGGAGGCCGAGGAACTGCGCGGTTCCTCCTCCGAGCAGGCCGAGTCCACGCTGACCGCTGCCCAGGAGGAGGCCCGGCTCACCGTCGAGAAGGCACGCGCCGAGGCTGAGAAGCTACTGTCCACGGCACGCCGCGAATCGGAGGAATTGCGCCGTTCCGCCCAGGCCGATGCGGAGGCCGCACGTGCCGAGGCCGCCGAACTGCGCCAGCAGGCAACTTTGGATGTGGCCGCCGCGCACGAGGCCGCCGCCCAGGAGGATGCCGCCGCGCACGAGTCGGCACGCGCCCGTATCGCTGAGATGCAGGAACAGGCGCAAACGCAGGCGGCGGACGCCGAGGCCCGGCTACAGGAGGCGCTCGAACGCGCCGAGGCCGTGCGCGCACAGACGGATCAGTCCGCACAGGAGCGCCGTGCGGAGTCGACCCGGCAGGCGGAGGAGATCCTGCGGCAGGCCCGTGAGGAGGCCAAGCAGCTGGTGGAGGACGCCCGCGCCGATGCGGATGCCGAGAAGTCCGCGGCCGCTCGAGACGTGGAGGAACTGGAGCGCCAGCGTGACTCCGTGGCCAGCTACCTGGAGGAGATGCGCGGCGTGCTCGGCAACGTACTGCCGCCGGCACCGGTCTTCTCCGATGTCATCACCGAGGCCTTGAGCAGTGACGATGCCGCCGCGGTTGGGGAGGTGCAAGCGGATGCGCCCGCCGACGGCGGAGCGCCGGCCGCTGACGACGCCGAGCCAAGTGCGGTCGCACCGGCGTAATCGCCCGTCTCTGGGCCCCGGCCGTCGACCGGGGCTCAGGGCCAGGCGCGGCGCACCAACTCGAGCGTGTCCTTAAGCGACATGCCCAGGGAGTGCATGGTGGTGACGAAGCGCAGCGCCTCCCGCTCACCCGCGACCCCGGACTGATCACGCACGAAGGTTCCACGCCGGCCACGGCCCTCGATGTAGCCCTGAACCTCGAGTTCGCGGTAGGCCTTCGCCACCGTGTTGACGGCGATGTCCAGTTGGGTGGCGAGCGCGCGCGTGGGAGGCAGACGGGTGCCCGCAGGGAGTGTGCCTGCGGCGATGTCGGCACTGACCGCCGCACAGATCTGGGAGAAGACGGGCTCTGCGGAGACGGGATCAAGGTGGATGTCGAGCCGGGCGGTGCGCGGCATCGGTGCCGGCCGTACAGCCGATTCGGGAGGGCGCTGCGGAGGCTGAGTGGGCGTGTTCATGCCTCTAGTGTGCGGCAACCCGGCGGGCAACACCACAGCTCTTCCGGCGGCTCGTAGGCTACGAGCATGGCTCACGCGGACCCCGACTTCTCCCCCGACCACCCCGCAGCGGCTGTCCCGGATGCGGCGAGTGCGGCGTTGTCGCCAGGCGCGCAGGATGCGGACTGGGCGCGGCGGCGTCGCGACGCGGCGGCCGAGCGGGCACGCATGCTGCAGGCACGGCAGGCGGCGGAGCACCAGCGGGCCGCACGGATCGTCGCCCTGTTCATCGCGGTGGCCGAGGCGGAGGGGCTGGAGGCGACCCCGCTGCGAGTGCGGGGCTATGGCGGCGGATCCGCCCGCACCCCGCTGACCGGTTGGTACCTGCGCCAGGACCAGTCGGTGGCGATCGACACCACCGGCCGCTTCTACATCCTCACCCGGCCGTTGAGTGTGCGTGATCGGCTGCTCGGAGTGACGCCGGCCGACGAGCCGGTGCCCATGACCATTGGCGAGGGCGGCCGTGACGGCGACATCGTGCCCCTGCGCACCGCCCTGGACCGGCTACTGCCGGGATGGGAGGAGCGCTCCCCCGAGCCGCTGGCCTGACCGGCATCCGACCACCGGGCCGCTCACCACAGGTGACGGTCCCAGCAGGAGGTGTGCCAGTGACGGCGCTCCTCCAGGCCACGGTCGGGCCCGAACAGGGACTCGTTGGACCAGGCCACGATATGGGGCGTACCGGCGGCGATCGTCTGGTTGCAGCCGGGGCAGATGTAGGTCTTGGCTCTGCCGCGCACGCGCCGCACCGTGAACTCCGCTCCCCCGGGACCGGTCTGGGTGCGCGGCAACGACTCCAGTCGGCCCATGTCCAGCGGCCGATGCCCGGCCGCGTAGGGGCGCTTGGAACTGCGGGATCCTCGGCGTGCCATGGCACGACTGTAGCGCGGGCGCTCTCAGCCCTTTACGGTGTTGACGGCGATCTGTCCTTCCTTGGTGGAGATGC